>JAJZEG010000390.1 GCA_021828605.1 Pseudomonadota bacterium
GCAGAGCAGAGTCAGCACAGCGCATTCAACACCGACCTGATGGCCGACGCCAAAAATGAGGCGTTTCAGCTCGATCAGGACGGTGTTGAGGTGGGCGACCGGTGCGGGGATTGTGGTAGATTCTGACATTGCGTTAGTTTATGGCATAGGTGTGGGCACCTGCGAAAGGGGCGATTTTGAGATATCAGGTTGAGCAGGCTTGGGTTGCTGTGTTTCCGACGCCGATCCGGGTGGTTGCCGGTGAGGTCGTGGTGCTGAGCGGGCGGGAGGAATTATGGGACGGGCATCGTTGGGTCTGGGGCTGTGGTCCTGATGGGCGCGAGGGTTGGGTGCCTGATTGTTTTGTCGACGTCACTGAGTCCAAGGCGGTGGCGCGGGTGGATTATGACGCGAGCGAACTTTCCTGCGCGGTTGGAGAGATTTTGGAGCCGATCCGGGCGGTCTATGGGTGGGTTGAGTGTCGGGCGGCGGGTGGGGCTGTGGGGTGGGTGCCGCTGCGTCACTTGCGGGAAATTGCGGTTGCTTGCCAAGGGAAGCCGGGTGGATAAAAGGAGCGGGGCAAACTAGGAGCGAAAACATGATTCCGCGTTATTCTCGGCCGGCGATGGTGGCGATTTGGCAGGAATTGAACCGGTATCGGATTTGGTTCGATATTGAGGCGCATGTGGCGGAGGCGATGGCGGCGCGGGGTGAGATTCCGGCGAGTGCAGCGCAAGCGATTAGGGCGTTGGGCGGGGCGAAGCTGGCGGCGATGACGGAGGCGGATGTTGAGCGGATTGCGGCGATTGAGCGCGAGACCCGGCATGATGTGATTGCGTTTTTGACCTGGCTGGCTGAGGGGATTGGGCCCGATTCGCGCTTTGTGCATTTGGGGCTGACTTCCTCGGATGTGCTGGATACATGTTTGGCGGTGCAGCTGACCCAGGCGACGGATTTGTTGTTGGGCGGGATTGAGGCGGTGCTGGCGGCGCTGAAGCGGCGGGCGATTGAGCATAAAATGACGCCGACCATTGGCCGCAGCCATGGAATTCATGCCGAGCCCACCAGTTTTGGGCTGAAATTATTGGGCCATTATGCGGAATTTGCCCGCAATCGGGAGCGGCTGGTGACGGCGCGGCGGGAGATTGCGACTTGTGCGATTTCCGGGGCGGTGGGGACGTTTGCGCATTTGGACCCGGCGATTGAGGCGCATGTGGCGGGGCAGTTGGGGTTGGCGGTTGAGCCGGTTTCGACCCAGGTGATTCCGCGCGATCGGCATGCGGCGTATTTTGCCACTTTGGGCGTGATTGCCAGCGGGGTTGAGCGGTTGGCGACCGAGATTAGGCATTTGCAGCGCAGCGAAGTGCGCGAGGCGGAGGAGTTTTTCCATGCCGGGCAGAAGGGCTCATCGGCGATGCCGCATAAGCGCAATCCGGTTTTGTCGGAGAATTTGACCGGGCTGGCGCGCATGGTGCGCGGCTTTGTTATGCCCGCGTTAGAAAATGTGGCGCTGTGGCATGAGCGCGATATCAGCCATTCCTCGGTCGAGCGGTTCATTGGGCCGGATGCGACGATTACGCTGGATTTTGCGCTGCATCGGCTGGCGGGGATGGTTGAACAACTCAGCGTGTATCCGGCGCGGATGGCGGAGAATTTGGAGAGTTTGGGCGGGGTGGTGCATTCGGGCGAGGTGCTGCTACTGCTGGCGCGCGCGGGCATTAGCCGTGAAGATTCCTATAAGATTATCCAGCGCAATGCGATGGCGACGTGGCGGGATCTGGGGATTTCGGGTGCTGAGGATTTTCGCGCGCATTTGCTGAATGATCCGGAAGTGGCGGGGCGGATCAGCCCCGAGGCGTTAGAGGCGGCGATGGATGCGCGGTTGCATTTGGCGCAGGTTGAGGCGATTTTCGCGCGGGTGTTAGAGGCGCCGTGAGGCGGTAGGCGCGCATGTGCTCGATTGTGATGTCGCTGCTGGCGGGGGCAAAATTTCCGTTGGTGGTGGCGGCTAATCGCGATGAAATGATGGATCGGCCTTGGGATCCGCCGGGGCGCTATTGGGACGATGCCGGGATTATCGGTGGGCGCGACCGGCTGGCCGGGGGCAGTTGGCTGGCGGTGAATGATCACGGGGTGATGGCGGCGTTGCTGAACCGCAGCGGCAGTTTGGGCCCCGAGGCTGGGCGACGCAGCCGGGGGGAATTGCCGATTTTGGCGTTGGCGGCACGCGATGCACGCGCGGCGTGCGCGCGGATTTTGGCACTGGATGCGGCGGAGTATCGCAGTTTTAATATGGTGATTGCCGATCCGGGCGGCGGGTTTTTGCTGCGCGGCCTGGCGGCGGGGTTGGTGGCGGCGGCACCCTTGGCGCCGGGGGTGACCATGGTGACGGCGCGCGAGCCGAATGATCCGGGATGTCCACGGATTGCGCGTTATCGCGAGCAATTTGAGCGGGTTGCGCGGCCGGAACCGGCGGCGGGATTGGCGGGGTGGGAGGCTTGGGCGCGGTTGCTGGCGGATGATACGCCACCCTTGGATTCGGCGATCAGGATTACGCCGCGCGGCTTGTTTGGCACGGTCTGTTCGAGTTTGATTGCGCTGGGGCACGGCCAGGGGCAATTTTTGTTCGGCACGACGCCCTTGTCTTACTATGACGTATATGGCAACAGGTGACATAATTAGTCACAAGGGAGTTCGCTCATGAAACGTCGTGTTAATAAATCATTGGTTGGATTGGTGGCTGGCGCTGCGCTGGCGGCCTCGGTGGCGACCGCTTTTGCGGCGCCGGAAACCTTGCAGCTGACGCCGGGCAATATGCTGGCGCAAAACCGGTCATCGGCGGTGTTGTTCGATGTGACCGGCAAATATCGGCAGTTAAACGGCACGCTCACCTTTGATCCGGTGGCGCGCACCTGCAATGTCGATGTGACCTTCGTGACCCGCAGCCTGCAAATGCCGAATGCGATTTTTCGCGCGCGGGTGATGGCGAAGGATTTTCTGGATCCGGCGAAATATCCGACCACTCATTTTGTTGGTCAGTGCACCAATAACGGCCAGACTTTGGTGGGCAACCTGACCATGCATGGCGAGACCCATCCGTTCACCATGGCGGTGACCGATGAGATTGTGAATAACGCGTTGGTTGGGCTTTATACCGAGGGAAAACTCAATCGCTATCATTGGGGTTTGGACGGTCAGGGCTTGACCGTTGGTAAAATCATCACGGTGATGGACACGATTTCGCTGAATGGTCAGCCGCCGAAGCGCCCGCACTGAACGCGGTTTAGAGCCTGATCGTTTGGAATTGACGCGCAACGTGCGCGGCAATGACAAGCGTTGCTCAGCCTCGCAAACAAAGCTAGAGCGCGTCAGATTGGCGCGACTGCGTCAAGCTGAACATATCGCGCTCTAGAGTGTTTCTCACGTGATGAGAAACACTCTACTCATATTTTGGCGAGCAATTTCAATCATCTGAATGGAATCTTGCGATTCCACTCAGGTGATTATTGCTCTACGAGAGCGATTCTGGCCCGTGCCGGGATCGCTCTATTCGTCGCGGTAGAGAAGATTGATTGCGGTTTCGCAATGGTTGGTCACGATATTGCGGCGAAGTTTGAGCGTTGGCGTTAGCTCGCCGGATTCCACTGAGAAATTGCAATTGAGAATGGCGAAGCGGCGGATTTGTGCGACCCGTGCTTGGGTTTCGTTGATCCGATCAATGCCGCGCTGGATTTCGGCGCGGAGGTGCGGATCGGTTTCGATGCTGGCCAGATCTATTTTGTTAGTTACCGCGAAGGCCTCCACCGCGTCGCGTGATAGAGTGAGAATGGCGACGAGATAGGGTCGGCGATCACCGATGACGATGCCATGTTCGACCAAGGGCAGCGATTCGAGTTCGGCTTCGATGTTAGAGGGGGCGATGTTTTTACCGCCCGCAGTGATGATCAGGTCTTTTTTGCGCCCGGTTATGAACAGATAGCCATCCGCATCGATCATGCCGAGATCACCCGAGAGCAACCAGCCATCGACCAGGGTTTCGGCGGTTGCGTCCGGCCGACCGATATAGCCCGCGAATAACTTATCATCGCGCACCAGCACTTCGCCATCCTCGGCAATTTTCAGCGCGGTGCCGGGGACGGCGCGACCCACAGAGCCCAGGCGGTTGGCGCCGGGCAAGTTGCTTGAGGTGGGGCCGCATGTTTCGGACTGGCCGTATAATTCATAGACCACGATATCGAGGCCGGCGAGAAATTCCAGCGTTTCGGGGGCGATGGGTGCGGCACCGGAGATCAGCAGGCGAGCGGCATCAAGGCCGATGGCGGTTTTGACTTTGCGATAGACCAAGGCATTGGCGAGAGAATATTGCAAACGCAATAGTGGGCTGACCGGCAGGGCGTCGCGTTGGCGGCGATGCCAGTCACGACCGATGCGCTGTGCCCAGGCGGCGATGCGGGCGGCCAGGCCGGTGGTTGTGGCGAGTTTTTGTTGGAGGCCGGCTGATAATTTTTCCCAGACGCGCGGCACGCCGAAAAAAATTGTTGGGCGGACCTGGGGCAGATGCGCGCCGAGCGTTTGCACGGATTCGGCAAAATACAGCGAGAAACCGAAGGCTGCGAAGGCGTGAACCGATGACATGCGCTCGGCGATATGGGCGAGGGGGAGATAGGAGATGGCCCGGTCGGTGCGGGTTTGCTGGTGCATTTGATAGAGGACATCGAGGCAATTTGAGAGTGCGCGATGGGACAGGCCGACGGCTTTCGGAGCACCCGTGGTGCCGGAGGTGTAGATCAAGGTGCCGAGATCATCGGGCAAGATGGCCGCGAGGCGGGATGCACGCGCGGCATCGGGGAGGGCTTGTCCTTGCGCGATCATCGACGCAAAAGAGGACATGTTTGTTAGTTCGGCTGCGCCATCGATCATGATGATGCGAGGCGGGTTCGGTAAATCTGTGATGAAGGGGACAAGTTTTTGGTGTTGCGCCTCGGTTTCGAGGATGAGACATGCCGCTCCGCTATCGCGGAGAATGAAAGCGACCTCGTTGGGTGCCGCGGTGAAGTAGATCCCGACACTGACTGCACCGACCATCATGATTGCCAGATCGGCAATTACCCATTCGAGGCGGTTATAGGCGAAAATAGCGATGCGATCGCGGGGTTTGATACCGCTATCGAGCAGGGAGCGCGCAAGGGCGCAGACATCGGCGGCCAGTGTTTCCCAGCGCGTGCCGTGCCAAACCTTGTTGCGATAGTGATAACACGCGAAGGCAGTGGGGTCTGCCGATGCGGTTGCCAGCAGGCGTTGCGGTGTGGCGATGAAGGGCTTGTTCACGAGGCGAGCCCTAGGATGATGCGCGCTTCGGCAGGCGAGGCGATGGCGCGACCGGCCCTGCGCGCGCAGGCAGCGAGATCAGCGATCAGATCACCATTACCGCGCGCGCGATCCCCATTGGCGCGGAAAAAACTATCTTCGAGGCCGGTGCGGAGCATGCCGCCGATTTCGGCAACATGCTGGTGTATCCGCCAGATTTCGGATCGGCCAATCAGGGTTGCTTGCCAGATTGCGTCGGTTGGCATGAAGCGACGACAGAGTTTGATCACCTCGATATCCACCGGCATGCCCGAGGCGACGCCCATTACCAGATTATATAAAGCGCGTTCGATCATGCCGGCGCGACGGTATAAATCGACGGAGCGGACGATGCCGAGATCGAAACATTCAAACTCCGGGCGGACGTTGAATTTGGTTCCTGCATGCAGCATGGTGGTGATTTTGCTGACCGGGTTATCAAACATCATCGGCGGCCAGGCCCAGCGCCCGTCATCGCGTAGTTTTAGATAATTGAGGCTGCCCGCGTTGCAGGCGGCGATTTCCGGGCGAATCCGCTCCATACAGGCGAGCGGTCCACTAACATCCGCGCCGATGATTCCGGTGGTTTGGTTGATAATGATGCCGGGGCAGAGGGTGCGTATCGCCTCGGTAATGGCGGCGGCGGTATCGGGATCCCAGCTTGGCAAATGGCCGGAATTCGGGCGTTGGTCGCGGAAGTGAAGATGAATTATGGCTGCACCCTGCTCGAACGCTTCGCGGGCGGATTGGGCCATGGCTTCAGGCGTGACGGGCACGGGATGGGTGCGCGGATCGGTGAGCACGCCGTTGAGGGCGCAGGTGAGAATGATTTTATCCATGGCTGTGCTCCATTTCGGTCAGATACGCGACTGTCACTAACACGTCGCCGGTTGCGATTTGAGCATTGGGCGATTGATGGGCGGTAATGATCCGGCAGGCGACGGGGAGTGCGATGACGGTTTCCATTTTCATCGCTTCGATGACCGCGAGGCGCTCGCCGGGGGCGAGGGTGGTGTCGGGTGCGGCACAGAGGATCAGGCGGCCTGAGAGCGGGGCGCGGATGTTTGGCTCATGGGTGATTTTGCGCGATTTTTGTTCGGGGGCAATTTCGGTGAAAGATTGGGTTCGGCCATCGAGGGCGACGGTGAGCGTGGAGCCTGTGCGCAGGGCGATGGCGCTGCCGCTAATGCCATTGATCTGATAGCGGATGGTATGATCGTCATGTGACAGTTTTTGAACTATGATTGCTGGTGCTGCATCGATACTGACTTGCCATTGGTGATCAACCAGGCTGATCTGGCAATGATGGTGGATTTTGTCGCTGACGAGCGTAAACTCGAGCGGGGCTGGGGTGCGGGTGATCAGGCCGTGCTGATCGAGGCCAGCGAGCAGAGAAGCGGCGAGAGCCCAGCTTCGTTGGTCATTATGAGCCGGAGGATCCGGGCGCCAGTGATCGAGTGTGGCCACGCGCATCCTGTGGGTTTGGAAATCGGGGCTATTGAGCAGGTCGATCAAAAAATTTCTGTTGGTGGTGATGCCGAGGATGGGCGCGTGGGCGAGTGCTGATTGCAGACGGCGGATGGCTTGCGCGCGGTCGCGACCATGGGCGATGATTTTTGCTAACATTGAATCGTAGTAAGGGGTGATCACCGCGCCTTCGGTGATGCCGGAATCGATGCGGATACCTGGGAGATTGGTGAGCGGACGCCAATAATCGATGGTGCCGGTTTGCGGCGCAAAATTATGATCGGGGTCTTCGGCGCAGAGGCGGGCTTCGATGGCGTGGCCGGTGAAGGTGATCGCGGATTGGTCGCAGGGGACTGATTCGCTGTTAGCGATACGTAATTGCCAATCGACCAGATCGATGCCGGTGATGGCTTCGGTGATGGTGTGTTCGACTTGGATGCGGGTGTTCATTTCGAGGAAGTAGAACTGGTCTTGATCATCGAGGATGAATTCGACGGTGCCGAGGCTGCGATAATTGACGCTGGATGCGGCTTGCACGGCGGCGTGGTGCAGAGCGGCGCGCAGTTCGGGTGATAAGGAAGATGCTGGCGCTTCCTCGATAATTTTTTGACGGCGGCGTTGCGGGGTGCAATCGCGGTCCCCGAGATGGAGAATGGTGCCCGCGTGATCGCCGCAGATTTGCACTTCGATGTGACGGCCAGAGTCGATGAATTTTTCGAGCATCAGCCGATCATCGCCGAAGCTGGTCATGGCCTCCCGGCGGGCGGCATCGAGGGCGTCGGGGAGTTGCGCGAGATCGGTGATGATGCGCATGCCGCGCCCGCCGCCGCCGGCGACGGCTTTGATCAGCAAGGGGGTGCCGAGGCGGTTGGCGTGGTTGGTTAAAGCGTGATCGGATTGATCGGCGCCGTCATAGCCAGGGATGATCGGCACGCCATAGGTCGCGACATGGGCTTTGGCGTGGGCTTTATCGCCCATCAGATGGATGGTTGCAGGCGTGGGGCCGATGAAAATAATGTTAGCGTCGGCGCAGGCTTGGGCGAAGCTGGCGCGCTCGGCGAGGAAGCCATAGCCGGGATGGATGGCATCGGCGCCAGTCGCATGCGCGGCTTTGATCAGTTTGGCTTGGTCGAGATAGGTGGCGGCGGCATCGCCCGCGCCAAGGGCGACGGCGCAATCGGCCAAGGTGACGTGGGGGGCGTTGCAATCCGCTTCGCTAAATACGGCGATGGTTCGGTAGCCGTTGGCTTGGGCGGTGCGAATGATGCGCGCGGCGATTTCGCCGCGATTGGCGATCAGGATGCTGCGGATCGGGTGGGTCATGGGGCGATTGACCAGGAGGGTGGGCGGCGGGCGATGAAGGCGGCAATGCCTTCCTCGGCTTCCGGGCTGCGCGCACTGGCGATGAAGTGATCGGCGGCGTGGGTGATATACTGCGCGCTGGTTAGGGATTGAGCGGCGCGGACTAGGGCCTTGGTGGTGGCGATGGCGCCGGGGGCGGCGCTGCGCAGTTGGGTGATAACGCTGGCGAGACTGGCTTCACCCGCTTCGGTGTCGGGATAGGTGATGTCGAATAGTCCGAAGGTTTTTGCCGCATCGGCGCCTACGGCTTGGCCGGTGATGGCGAGGCGGTTGGCGATGACGGGGCCGGTGCGGGCCATCACCATGGGCAGGATTTGGGCGGGGATTAGGCCGAGCGTGACCTCGCTCATGCGGAGTTTGGTGGTGCTGCTAGCTAACACGATGTCGGCGGCACAAGCGAGGCCGATGCCGCCGCCGATGACGCTGCCTTGCACGCAGGCGATGATCGGTTTCGGGTGGGTACTGATGATGGTGCAGAGTTGGCCGAATTTTTCGTTGGCCGCGCGGAGTGCATTATTGGTGGGATCGGCGCGGGCGGCGGCGGCTTCGATGAGATCGGCCCCGGCGCAGAAATGAT
>JAJZEG010000407.1 GCA_021828605.1 Pseudomonadota bacterium
CAGTAAAATCAATTACGCCTTTGCCTTGATTTTCATGGTGGTGAGCGGCGCGATTTTGCTCATCATCGCCCGCTCCTCACTCGGCATGATCTTGCAAGCTGCCGGCCAGGACCGGGTCGCGGCCTCAGCCTTGGGGTTCGATGTCACCCGCCATAAGGTGCTCGCTTTTGCGGTCTCCGCGTTTTTCTCTGGCCTGTCCGGCGCGCTCTTGGTGTTTTATCTCGGCACCGCCTCGGTCAATGCGGTGGTCGATCTGTCCATCGGCATCAGGGTGATCATTGCGGCGGTGATGGGTGGGCGGCGCACCATCATCGGCGGCGCCATCGGCGCGATTTTCCTGATCGTCGCCGGTGAAATTCTCCGCCCGCTCGGCCAACTCTCCTCCTTCGTCGTTGCCGTCATGGCGCTCGGGGTGATCATCGTGTTTCCCGATGGCCTCCTCGGCATGATTGCCGCGCGCAGGCAGGCATGAACAACCCCGCGCCGCGCCTGGTGGTTCAAGGCCTGACCAAACAATTTGGCGGGCTCACCGCCGTTAAATCGCTTGATTTCTCGCTTTATCCCGGCGAAATCCTCGGGCTGATCGGCCCGAACGGCTCGGGCAAATCCACCGCCATGCAAATGATCATGGGCGTGGTCAAACCCACCGCCGGAACAATAATGCTCGACGGCGTCGATCTCGCGGGCCAACCCCCGCACCGTATCGCCCGCGCGGGGATCGGCCTGGTGTTCCAACATGCCCGCCCGCTGCGCCTGCAAACCGTGCTGCAAAACATCCTGCTCGGCCTGCTGCCCGATAGTCTGATCCAGCTGCGCCCGCCGCCCGGCGCCGTCGAGCGCGCGCGTGAAATCGCTGGCCTATGCGGCCTTGATCGCGTGCTGGACCGCACCCCCGCCAGCCTGCCCTTCGCCGATTTGCGCCGCATGGAAATGGCCAAAGTCATGGCGCGCGATCCGCGCGTGGTGCTGGTCGATGAACCCTTCGCTGGCCTTGCGCGCGACGAAGTCAATGATTTCGCCCTGCTGATCAAAGCCTTCCGCGATCAAGGCCGCGCCGTTTTGCTGGTCGATCACAATGTCAAATCCATCGCGGCCCTGGCTGACCGCGTGCTCGCCCTCTATCTCGGCGAAAAAATCGCCGAAGGCGCACCCGAGCAGGTGATGGCCGATGAAACCGTGCGCCGGGTCTATATTGGCGGCACGATTGAAACCCATGAGCGCCCGGAAGCCGAAATCAACGCCCAGCAAATCCTGCTCGATGTCAATAATCTGCGCGTCTGTTATGGCAAAGCCCAGGCGCTCGATAACATCGCTTTGCGGGTGCATCAGGGCGAATTCGTCTCGGTGGTCGGGCTGAATGGCGCAGGTAAAACCTCCTTGTTCAATGCGCTATCCGGGCTAATCCCTTATCAAGGCACCATTAGCTGGGATGGTGCGGTCCGGTCCCGGCATAACCCCGCCGCCGTCGCGCGCGCGGGTTTGGTGCAATGCGCTGAAACCCGCGAATTGCTCGGCACCATGAGTGTGGCCGATAATCTCGATCTCGCCGCCCAGCGCCTGCCGCCAGCCGAGCAAAAATCCCGCCGCGACTGGCTGTTCAGCCTGTTCCCGATTCTGCAATCGCGCCGCACCCAGGCGGCTCGCACCTTGTCGGGCGGCGAACAACAAATGCTGGCCATTGCGCGGGCGCTCATGATGAAGCCGCGTCTCTTGATCCTCGATGAACCCACCTTGGGCCTCGCCCCGGTCATTCTCGCCCAACTCTCCGATGCCTTGCGGGCCTTGCGTGAAACCACCGATATCACAGTGTTGTTAGGCGAACAAAACATCACCTTCGCGCTCCCCCATGCTGATCGCGTTTATTTGATCGAGCATGGCCGGATGATTTGGCAGGGCACGCCCAGTCGTTTCGTCACCGAAGCGGGTAAAAACTACCTATGATCAGACAAAATTTGCAGCTGAAATCCTGGATTCCAGTTTCGCGGCCCTCGTCTGTGTCGTTGACGCAACGCCGAGCCCTGAATTTTGTAAAGTTGCGCAGCATATTGCATGTTCGCGCTTGAAAGCAGCCAAAACTCGTGTAATCGTTAAACATAAATACAAATCTAGGGGAGTGATCCGAATGCCGACTACACCAACATCCAAGCGTCCACTCGTTGCGCGTCTCGCCCTTGCCGTGAGTGCTGGTCTGGCCTGTTTCGGCCTCGCGGGCGTCGCCCAGGCGGGTGCGCCCTTGCCGTTCGACTTCCCAACCCCGCCGCCCAACATCACCGTGGTCCAATTCTATAACCAATTCTCCAGCGGTAGCAGTCTTTACACCGCCAACGGCACGAAGGTCGGCAACACCCATGTCGCGACCGATGTGCCGATCATGCGTCTGGTACACACCTTCTCGCCCATCGATGGCATGATCCCTGGTGTCCAAATTATCGCCCCCTATGTCGGGTTCCTCGGTAACACTGAAGTCGGTGGCAGCTCACTGACCCATAATAGTGGCTTCGCCGAACCGCTGCTCTCCGCGTTCCTCAAAGTCTATAACGATCCAGCAGAAGACCAGGTTCTAACCTTAACCTATTTCATCAGCCCGCCGACCGGCGCGTACAACCCGAACTACACGCTCAATGCGAGCACCAATAACTACGTCAATAACTTCGAAGTCCTTTATAGCCACATCGTTCTCGGCACCCCGAAAACGCCGCATTTGGATTTCGATGTTTCGCTCGATTCCTACATCTACAGCAATAACAATAATTTCACCTCGGGCTTCTTCCACGGGGCTGAACATACCCAGCCCGCCGAGCAAATCCTGGCCTACCTGCCTTATTACTTCCACCCGCAAACCGGTTCGTATGTCGGTCTGTCCTTCGAACAAACCTTTGGCGGCAAGCAATATCTAACCGGCAACGTGACCTTGCCCAACGGCTTCAGCTTCCCCGACAAAATCGACACCGGCAACCGCAACGATATCACCCAGGTCGGTATCGTCGCCGGCTCGTTCGTGGCACCCACCGTCGCCGTGCAAACCCAGCTCGCAACCGATGTCCGGGTGCGCGGTGGCGTGAAAAACGACGTGGTGTTCCTCGTCCAAGTCGCGAAAATTTTCTAATCGACGTCTAAAAACCGGCGGCCCGTAAACCCAAGGTCCGATCCTGACGCTCCGCACCGGAGCGTCAGGTAAATCGGCCCGTAAAACCAACACCCGCCGGTTCGCTAATCTAAAGCAACAATAATAATGAAGCGTAACAATAAAAATTAGGGGGTTGTCCATGGCGTTTTCACCCATGCAGCGAAGTCTCGCGCATTATCCCGAACAGGGGCCGCGCAAGCTCTATCTGCTCCTGGTCGTGCTGATCACCATCGCCCTCTATTATGCGCTTTATGCCGCTGGCGGCGTCGCCCCCTTGCTGCTCGCAGGCCTGAAACTGCCCTTCGCCGATTTCGTCTATATTCTCGCTTTCGGCAATCTGATCGGCGCCTTCGCCTCCTTGCTCGCCGGCCTCGCTGATCGCTTCGGGCGCGCCAATTTGGTGGTGTATGGATTGCTCATTGTCGGCGTGCTGATCACCTTTGTCATGCCCAACGTCACCACCGCGCGCGAATGGGGCATCACCTTTTTTGTGGTCTCCTTCGTCGAAGGCATCATCCTGGTCGCCACTCCAGCCTTGATCCGCGATTTCTCGCCCCAGGTTGGCCGCGCCACCGCGATGGGGTTCTGGACCATCGGCCCGGTGCTCGGCAGCCTCACCGTTAGCGTGGTCACCACCCTAACCTTGCCAATTTTCAAAACCTGGCAAAGTGCCTATGTAATTTGTGGCTGGTCGGTCCTGCTCATTTTTGTGTTAGCCTTCTTGTTCCTCAAGGAACTCGCCCCCTCCCTGCGCGATCAAATGATGGTCAATTTGCGGGATCGCACCTTGATCGAACTGAAAGCCAAAGGGCTTGATATCGAAGCCAGCCTGCGCAAACCCTGGAGCCAGATGCTGCATGTCGATATCCTCGCCTCCGCCTTCGGCGTCTCGGTCATGCTGCTGTTCTATTATACCGCCGTCGCCTTCGGCCTGATTTATTTCGTCACCGTGTTTGGCTATTCCGTCCAACAGGCCAACATCCTGGCCAACTGGAATTGGGGCACCAACGCCGTCGCTTTGATCGTCGCGGGGGTTTTGTCCGATAAATTGCGGGTCCGCAAACCCTTCATGATTTTCGGCGGGCTTGGCGGTCTGGTGCTCAATTTCTTCTTCCTGCGCCTCGCGGGTACCCATGCGGCTTTCTCTACCTTGACCATGCTGGTCGCCGCTCAATCGTTCTTTATCGGCTTTGCCTACGTCACCTGGATGGCGAGCTTCACCGAAACCGTCGAAGCGCGAAACCCGGCACTCACCGCAACAGGCCTGGCAATCTGGGGCTGGATGCTGCGTCTCGTGGTCACTGTCTGCTTCCTCGGCTTCCCGCTGGTGGTCCGCTCGGTCAACCCTTTGCTCGCCGCCCCCTACGTGATCGCCGCCTATCAGCATACGCTCGCCGCTCATCTCACCCCCGCACCGCAGTTGTTAGCCGCGTTGGGTGCGATCAAAGCCGCCGCCGCCGCCGCTCCCGGCGAGTGGAAACATTGGTATCTGATTTGCGAAGCGGGCTTGGTGGTGTTCTTGCTGACCGTGTTCCTGATGCGCGGTCGCTGGAGCCCGGCAGCCGCCTATGCCGATGAACAGGCGCATGATGCGCTGGTCGCCCGCGAGCTATCGCGCCTGCAATCGGGACAAGCCGCAGAATAATCATGGATCATCCCCTAAACCAATGAAATTGATCGGCAAACAAAGGCTGGAGCGCGATTGATGATAAGCAGTCACGCTCCAGCCACCCTCACCCTGGCCGATTTGCACGCGCGCATCGGCCAGGAGCTTGGCACATCGCCGTGGCTCACCGTCGATCAATCAATGATCGATGGTTTCGCGGCCATCACCCAGGATCGGCAATATATCCATATCGATCCGGTGCGCGCCGCCGCCACCCCGTTCGGCGGCACCATCGCTCATGGTTTTCTAACACTCTCGCTCCTCAGCCATTTCGCCCAGCGGGCATCGCCGCGCCTGGAGGGCCTGGTGATGAGCATTAATTACGGGTTCGACCGGGTGCGTTTCGTCGCCCCGGTCCGCTCCGGCAGCCGGATCAGGGGCCGATTCAAACTCGAAGCGTTGGAAGCACAACCGTCAGGTCGCTTGCAAATGCGTCAGGATGTCACAGTGGACATTGAAGGCGAAGCCAAACCGGCGATCAGCGCCACCTGGTTGTCGCTCCTGGTGCCCCAAATCTGAAATCCATCTGATTTCAGCACATATAAAAACCGCCGGGCCTTGCCACCCGGCGGTTCTCTTTTCAAACTCTACAGGGTGGAAAAAATTACTCGCCCATGCCTTCGGGCATCGCCTTGCGCAGCAATTCCAGATTCTGCTCAACCAACGGTGTGGTCTGAATCGCAACCTGCTTGAATTGCGGCGTCGTGCCGTTGCGGGCCTCATCCTGAAACACCGCCAAGGCCGTCTCATGGCTCGAAATCTCATCACGCAGGAACGCCACCGACAGGTTCGGCGACGGATGATACGATAGCGCAACCAGCTGCGATTTCAATTCCAGCGGCAGCGTGGCCGGCAGGGTTACGCCATTCGCCTTCGCCTGAGCCTCGATTTGCGGGGCATAGGTTGCGGCATCGGCACAAATTTTGTTGGCCACCGGCACAACCGCCGGGGTCAATCCACCCTTCTGCACATAGGCGCAGGCGGCGAGGTCGAAATGCACTAACTGATAGGCCGTCGTGATGAATGACAAATCTTGCGGCGACACATTGCTGGTCGCGGGTGCTTGCGCCATCGTCGTACAACCAGCCAGCGCGAGAATCCCAACGAACGCTCCATAACGAGACAAATTGATCATGACGGCGGATCTCCCCTTTATCGATTTTGATTTGACCAAAGTAACTAATCGAGTGTGCCAAATTCAAACGGCCGCGTGAAGTGATAATTGACGTCAACGCGCAGAATAGTGCTTGCGCGTGATAAGCAAGCCACGAATAGTCCAAATGGCGACCCCGGCGTGACTCGAACACGCAACAACCTGCTTAGAAGGCAGGTGCTCTATCCGGTTGAGCTACGGGGCCCCGCCGTTTTATGCCGCAAAACGCGCCGCCCGACCAGACCAATGCTGCACCTGCACAGTTTTGCTTGACTCAACGCGAAGCCACCCCCCATCCTGAACCTCTCGTTGCACAGGGATACCGCCGTGACCCACCCGATCAAACGCCTGCTCGTCGCCAACCGGTCGGAAATCGCAATCCGGGTGTTCCGCGCCGCCTCCGAACTCGGCATCGCCACCATCGCGATCTATGCCGAGGAGGATAAATTATCGCTCCATCGTTTCAAATCCGATGAAGCCTATCTGATCGGCCGTCAGCCCGGCACCGCCCCGCTCGGCCCAATCGCCGCCTATCTCTCGATCGATGAGGTGCTCCGCGTCGCCCGCGAGGCCGGGGCGGATGCGATTCATCCTGGTTATGGCTTTCTCTCTGAAAATCCCGATTTCGCCCAAGCCTGCGCCGATGCTGGGATCATTTTCATCGGCCCCAAACCCGCCACCATGCGCCGTCTCGGCAACAAAGTCGCCGCGCGCAATCTCGCCGTCGCGGTCGATGTCCCGGTGATGCCCGCCAGCGCGCCCCTCGGCGATGACCCTGCGGAAACCCACCGGATCGCCGCCGACATCGGCTACCCGATCATGCTCAAAGCCTCCTGGGGCGGCGGCGGTCGCGGCATGCGCCCGATCGAACAACCCGATCGCCTGCTCGATGAGGTCGCCTCGGCCCGCAGCGAAGCGCGCGCGGCTTTCGGCAATGATGAAGTTTATCTCGAAAAACTGGTGCGCCGCGCTCAGCATATCGAAGTCCAACTGCTCGGCGATTCACACGGCAATCTGGTGCATTTGTTCGAGCGCGATTGCTCAATCCAACGACGTCACCAAAAAATCATTGAGCGCGCACCAGCCCCTTTTCTCAAACCCGAAACGCGTGACGCTCTGTGCGCAGCCGCCCTGCGCATCGGCCGCGCCACCGATTATCAAAATGCCGGAACCGTCGAGTTCCTCCTCGATGATGATACCGGCGCGTTTTATTTCATCGAGGTCAATCCTCGGATTCAGGTTGAACATACCGTTACCGAAATGGTCACCGGCATCGATATCGTCAAAGCGCAGATCCGCATCGCCGCAGGCGGCGCCATCGGCGATCTCGCCGCGACCGGCGTTCCACCCCAGTCCGCAATCCGCCTCGAAGGTCATGCCCTGCAATGCCGGATCACCACCGAAAATCCGGAAAATAATTTCACGCCTGATTACGGGCGGATCTCCGCCTATCGCGGCGCCTTCGGCTTTGGCATCCGCCTCGATGGCGGCACCGCCTATTCCGGCGCGGTGGTCACCCGGTTCTATGACGCGTTGTTAGAAAAAATCACCGCCTGGGCGCCCACCCCGCAGGAAACCATCGCGCGCATGGTGCGCGCTTTGCGCGAATACCGCATTCGCGGCGTGACCACCAATCTCGCATTTCTCGAAGCCCTGCTCACCCACCCTGCATTTCAAGCCGGTGATTACACCACCCGCTTCATCGATCAAACACCCGAACTTTTGAGCCTACCCCGTCGGCAAGACCGCGCCACCAAATTGCTCCGCTATATCGCCGATGTTAGCGTAAACGGTCATCCCGAAACACGCGGCAAACGCCAACCCGCCGCCGGTGGCCGGGTGCCCGCGCCACCCCATCTCACCGCAGCCGGATGCGAAGGCACCCGCCAGAAGCTGGACCGGCTCGGACCGGCTGGATTCGCGGGTTGGATGCGCGCCTGCCCCACGGTGCTGATCACCGACACCACCATGCGCGATGCGCATCAATCCTTGTTAGCCACCCGCATGCGCAGCTATGATATTTTAGCCGCCGCCCCCGCTTACGCCGCCGGCTTGCCCGCTTTATTCTCGCTTGAATGCTGGGGCGGGGCAACCTTCGATGTCGCGATGCGCTTCCTCGCCGAAGACCCCTGGGAACGGCTCACTGCCATCCGCACGGCGGTCCCCAATATCCTGCTGCAAATGCTGCTGCGCGGCGCCAATGGCGTCGGCTACACCAATTATCCCGACAATATCGTGCAATTTTTCGTCCGTCGCGCAGCACGCGGCGGTATCGATCTATTTCGCATTTTCGATTGCCTCAACTGGGTCGAGAATATGCGCGTCGCCATCGATGCTGTCTGCGCCGAAGGCAAGCTGGCCGAGGGTGCCATCTGCTATACCGGCGACATTCTCGATCCCGACCGCGCCAAATACTCGCTTCGTTATTATGTCGATCTGGCCAAGCAACTCGAAGCCGCAGGCTGCCATATCCTCGCGATCAAGGACATGGCCGGCGTGCTCCGCCCCGGTGCCGCGCGGGTGCTGGTCACCGCGCTGAAGCAGGAAATCGGCCTGCCGATCCATGTCCACACCCACGACACATCCGGCATCGGCGGCGCCACCCTGCTCGCCGCCGTCGCCGCCGGGGCCGATGCGATTGATGCCGCGATGGATGCACTGTCCGGGCTAACATCCCAGCCCTGCCTCGGCTCGCTGGTCGAAGCCTGGCGCCATAGCGAGGCCGAGTGCGGGCTT
>JAJZEG010000210.1 GCA_021828605.1 Pseudomonadota bacterium
GCGGAATTGGTAACGACTGAGCTGATAACGCCAGACATGATTTAATCCTTATGGATAGTCATTTCGTATTTTCGCGTTTTGCGATCTCAGCGTATATTGCGCTGAAATTGTTAACACCGCGTGAACGTGATCCGCTAAATATACTGGGTCAGCGTCATTGTTTTCATCGCGGCGATGAGTTGATAGGAGGCTTGCAACTGGGTTTGCACCGAGGAGAGTTGCGAGAGGGTGGTCGCCATATTGACCTGAGTGACGCCCGCTTGTTGGGTGGTCAGGCCGGTGATGGTTTGTTGCAGGCCGGTAGCTTGCGCGGTGACAGCGCTCTGGGTGTTGCCGAGCACCCCGGCATCCTGGTTCAGCATGTCGATGGCGGAGCCGAGAGTGGCGGTGGTGGATTGGATGAAATTTGAATAGCCGGATGCTTGCGCGGTGGTCGGGCTGAGAGCCGCGACGGTGGCGAGGCTGGTGAGAATGTCGCGCATATAGGAGCCGGTGGTGCCTGCGCCGCTGGAGCCGGAGGTGACGAAGCCATTACTGTTGGCCGCGATACCGATGGTGGCGGTGGTGCCGTTGCCAAGGGCTACTTGCGGCAGAGCCGGGTTGGCGCCGAGCGATGCGGCGAACGGCGATGTGCCAGCCGCGTTGGATTGGCCGATGGCGAGGGTGGCTGAGGCTGTGGCGCTGGCGCCGTTGGTGGTGAGACCGGCGACGGCTGCGGCAATTTGGGCGGCGAACGGGCTGGATGCGATGGCATTCGCGTTGGTGATTGGCGGGACGGCGGTATTTTGGCCGCCGAAAATATAGATCGTGCCGTCTTTGCTGTTGAGCATATCCGCGACCTGCACCAGCGCTTGTTGCGCGGATTTGGCGACCACGGCCAAGGCTTGCGCATTGGTGGGATCGACGCTTTGCACCGCGCTCAACACGCCGGACGCAATGGTGCTGATACTGGCGAGGGCTGATTGCTGCACGCCCATCCGACCGGTGGCGGCGGTGATGTTGGAGACGGTGCTGGTCAGGCCGGTGATTTGGCTGCCGAGTGCGAGGGCTGACTGGGTGGCGCCGGCGCTGCTATTCGCAGCATCGACCCCGGCATAGGTGGTCGCGACATAGCCACTGGCGGCTTGGGTGGTTAGTTGATCGAGCCGGGATTTGGTGGTGGCGGCTTGGGCGATTAATTGTTGCAGCGCGCCGCCGCCGGTCATGGCACCGATGGTTCCGCTCATTGAATCATTGCCTCCATGGTTTGTAGCATTTGTTGGGCGATGCCCACGACTTTGGCGTTGGCGGCATAGGCATTTTGCAGCGAGACCAAACGACCCATTTGCTGATCGATGCTCACACCGCTGGTTTGGGTGGCCTGGGTTTGCAGCGCCGACTGGGTTTGGCCCGCCTGGGTGGATGAGGTTTGGGCGGCGGCGCTGGTGGCGGCCTCATTGGTGACGACATTGGTGGCGAGGTCACCGAGTGACGCGTTGCCGGTAAAGGACAAAGTGATGGTGCCTGATGGCCCTAATCCGCTGGTGGCGGCGGGGGTTTGGGGCACACCCGTTTGGGCTTGGCTGCCCAAGGCGAAATTGATCACCCGATCGATCAGGGTGGAAAATCCGGCGGGTCCGCCGACTGGATTGGGGGTGAAGGCTGACGCGCCGGAAGCGCTACCCGCGACGGCGTTGGTGCCATCGCGCACCAAGGCCGGGTTGGTGATGATGGCGGGGTTGACGGTGATCGCGTTGGCGAAGCCGACCATGGCGGATTGAGGCGGGGCGGATTGAGGCGGGATAGCGCCGGTTGGGTCGCTGAATAAGGTTAGACCTTGGGCGGAAAATCGTGAGGCCAGGCTTTGGGAAAAACTATCGAGACTGGCTTGTTGGCCGGGTAGGATTTGGTCGCGCAGCGCGATGGCGGCCCCGATTGACCCACCGCCGAGGCCGCCGGTGACATCCTGGCCGTTCAAGGTGATGGGCGGGATGGTTCCGGGATAGGCGGCACTCGGGCCGAGTGTGGCGGGGCTGGTGGTGAAGGACGCGCCGTTGGTTGGCAGTTGCAGCCCTTGGCCGGTGTAGAGGGCGATGGTGCCATTGCTGGCGGTGATCGCTTTCGCGCCGGTGAGCTGGGCGACGGTTTGGATCAGGCCGGTGCGCTGGTTTTGCAAATCGGCCGAGCTGAGACCCTGTTGGTTGAGGGCGATGATTTGTTTGTTCAACGCGCCGATTTGATTGAGCGATTGGTTCAGCGTGGTGAGCGAACTGGTGATTTGGGTTTGCGCGGTTTGCCGGGCGGCGCCGATGCTGGTGGCGATGACGTTGATTTGGCCGGTTAGGCTTTGGGCTGCCGAAATGACGGTATTTTGCTGCGCATTATTGGAGGGATCATTGAGCAAGGTTGTGAAACTCGACTGCATTGCCGCAGTTAGACTCGATAAATCGTTGCCCTGACCCGGCGTGCCCATGACTTGATCGATGCCGGACATCGCGCCGGCGATGGTTCCCTGATAGGCGGACGCGCCGATGGATTGCACCAGAGCATTTTGGATCGCGGGATTGATATTCAGGGTGGCGGGCGCCGAAGCGACGCCTGAACCGAGGCCGCCGGCACTAACGCTGGTTAGAGCGGCGGATTCGCTGGCGTAGCTCGGGGTTCGCGCATTCGCGATATTTTGCGAAATCAGTGCGAATTGCTGGCTCATGGCGGCGAGGCCACTATTGGCGATCGCGAGACCGGTATCGATGCTCATGGCGTTAAACTCCTGATCGCGATCACGGCAGCATGTTGATGGTGGTTTGCGCTAACGCATTGGCCGTGGTGATGACTTTTGAGTTGGCCGAATAGGCGGTTTGGGCGGCGATCAATTTGGTGAATTCGGTGGCGATATCGACATTTGAACTTTCGACCGAGCCGGTATCGATACCGCCGCTGCCATTGGATCCGACCGCATTGACCGAGGCGCCGCCTGATCCTTGGCTCGCGCTAAAGAGCTGGCCGCTCTGATTTTGCAGCGCATCGGGCGCGTGAAAAGTGGCGAGCGGGATTTGGGCGACGGTTTGGGTGAAGCCATTGCTGTAATTGACCGCGACATTGCCCTGACTATCGATGGAGACATTGCTGAAACTGCCTTGAGGCATACCATTTTGGGTGGTGTTGAGCAGGTTGAAACTGGTCCCGGCATATTGGGTGACGCCGCTGGTGCTGCCGAAATTGCCGAGAGTAAGGGCGATTGGCTGGGCGCCGCTGCCGAAATTGGCGCTGAGATTCAGGGTTGCCGGGCCGCCACTGCTGTAGCTTGAACCGGTCAGGGCGCCGGTGGCGTTGCTAATGCTGCCAATGGTTCCCGCAGCAACCGGGTTGCCGCTGGTCGAGCCGAATTTGACCTCGGCGGAGCCGATGGTGGAGGGATTGGCGCCGGGCGAGGACAGCGTGACCGTCCAGTCGCTCGGACCATTTTGGGTCCAGTTCACATTGAGCTGCTGCAAGGTGCCGAGACTGTCATAGACGCTGATTTGAGTGGAAACCGGTTGGCCGGGCGTGGGGGTTGCGGGGAGTTCGGCGGCGAGGCTGGCGGTGCTGGTGGCAACCGGCGCGACATTACCTTGGGGCACCTGGATCGGCGTGAGGGAGGCGGTGTTGACCACGCCGCTGGTTGGGTTGACCGACCAGCCATCGAGATAGGCGCCGGCGCCGTTGACCAGATAGCCTTGGTTATTGAGGGTGAAGTCGCCGGCGCGGGTGAAATATTGCTGGCTTTGGAAGTTTTGGGTGGTGGCGGATGCGCCGCCGGTGTTCGCGGCGGCTTGGCTGACGGCGAAAAATCCGTTGCCGCTGATCGCCATCGCCAGCGGATCGCTGCTCTGGGTGACCGCCCCTTGTACGTCATTGGTATATTGCGGCTTTGCCACCACCGCGTCAGAGCCGTTGGCGGTCGGGGTGCTTTGCGTGAGATAATTGATGAAATTGGTGTTGACACCTTTATAGCCGATGGATTGGCTGTTCGCGATGTTATCGCTGATATTGGTGAAGGCGCCGGATTGCGCCTGCAAGCCGCTCACGGCGGTGTCTAAAGCTCCAAAGATCGACATGAACCCTCGCTAATGAACGATCAGGCCTGAGCCGCGCCATCACGGCCCGAAATCCTGATCAAATGACTGACGGGATGGGTTGTGCATTTATCGTGCCAAGGGGCGCGGCCATGGAAATGCCGGGTTGTGGGAGTGGGGTCGGCAAAAACAGCCCGGTGGGGGCGGTTGTTTTTGCCGCGTGGTGGGTAAATTTTGCCGTGTGAGCGGGGGGTGAAGCGGCTTAATGGCGGTGGATGGGGCTCTCGTGTCCCTGATCTGAAATCCGTTGGTTTCAGATCAGGGACACGAGTTAATTCAAAAAGTTAGAGGCCTGCTTATCCCTGAAATTCAACCACGAATTTCAGGGGCAGGACACTACCGGGTTAAATATTGAGTTGGCATGGAAATTGCCAGGTGGGGGGGATGATGGTTCCGAATTTACCAACGCCCGCATCGCCACCAAGCCTTGCCGGATCGACCGGCTTGACGCCCAGCACGACGACCAACCCCTTGGCCCCTAACGCCGCCAAGCCTGGTGCTGCGGGTGCGGGAGGGCAGTTCGATGCGGCGTTGCGGATGGCTTCAGGCGGACCGGCGATGACTGCTAACAGTAAGCAGGGTGTGGTGGCGCAACCGGCTCCTGGCGTGCCGGACGGGCACGAAGGGCCGCATCTGCCGGGGTTATTGGCTCATCAATCGCCCAGTCGGGCCTCCAGTCGGGCCCCTAGCCGGTCACCGAGCCGGTCACCGAGCCGGATTCCGATGTTCGGAGCCGGATTGCAGGCGGCGAAGCCGTTGGCTGCGACAATGCAAGCGACGGGGCGCGTTACGGTTGGGGCAACGGGTTTGGGCGCGGCTGCGACTGAGGCGGGGTCGGCGGTTGCACCGTTAGAGACGGGACCGATCAAGGCAAGCGGCTTGCGTTCGGGGATTAGGGGGGCGCAAGGAGCGCCCTCTCAGCCGGTGCAACAAGCGGTAGGGAAATCGCAAGACAAGCGGATCGGGCGCTCAGGCGAATCGGTTGGGGTGACGTCGTCGCTGACGGCTGCGCCGCTCGCGATGGTGCTGCCGGTGCCGGTCGCGGTGACGTTGCCATCAGCGTCGTTCCATGCGGGTGTCGGTGCGGCGGGAGGTGTTAGCGGCGCCGCGCCCAAGATCACGCTTGGGGGCATGGCGGGGCATGGCTTGAGCGATGGAGCGGCGGCGCGTGTGGTCGATCAAACGGGGCAAGGTTCAAATGGGCAAGGTCCAAATGGGCAAGTGGGGCCGATCCCTAACGCCAAACCGTCCGGTGCGGCGACAAAGATCGGTTCGAATTCGGTAGTGAATCATTTAGCGCCTATCGGGGATCAGGCGGCGCCTGGGGCGGGTAAAGCGGGCACTTCGGGGCCGAACACCCGACATGACGGCGCCGCCGCTCCGAATGCGCCGGTCAATTTAGCCTTAGCGGGGCAAGCGGCATCGGTGGGCGTCGCGGCGTTACCTGGTTCGAGCGCGCCCGCTTCGTCCGCCTTGAACGCACCGGTGGCGCATCCGGTGAGTGCGCAAGTGGCGGCGGCGTTAGTGGCGGCGGGGCCGGTGCAGGCCGATGGATCGCATCATTTGACCATTGCGCTGGCACCGCCCGCCATCGGTCCGGTGATGGTTGCGATCAAGCGGAATGGTGATGGCACCTCGCACATTGCGGTCAGCGCGGTTGATCCGGTTACGTTGTCGGCGCTGCGCAATGATCATGCCGGGTTGGTCGAGGCGCTCGCTCAAGCGGGCATCACCGCCCATGAAACGGGCGTTAGTTTTCACCTTGCCGCGAGCCAAGCTGCCGACGCGGTCGCGCCGATGTTGCAAACTGCCGGGAATGGCGGTGCGCATTCCGGCACCGGGCAGCATCAATCGCCAGGATTATCGCTGGGTCAAGGGGCTATGGGCCAAGGGTTGGCCGGGCAGTCAGGAGGGCAGTCGGGCGGGCAGCCGGGGCGGTTGGGCGAGGCTGCGTCGGGGCGTGCGCCGGGTGCAATACCGGTGCGGCTGATCGCGGACGGTGATAGTGGATCAATCGCCAATTCTTCACTCAATCTTAAGAAATTTGGGTTAGATGTTACTGCGTAATCACTCGAGCATCAGGGTATCAGGATGAGTATTGTCACCGTGGCTAATCAGCAGAATCAACTGGCCGCTGCGGCCAATAATGCGGCGTATAGTGTGAGCAACACAGCGACGGGTGCCAGTAGCGCGTCGGGGGCGTCGGGGTCTGGCACGGGAGCCAATGCGCTGGGCACGCTCAGCACCAATTTCAGTAGTTTCTTGAACCTGTTGATGACCCAACTGAAGAATCAGAACCCGACCAGTCCTCTCGACTCCAATCAATTTACCTCAGAACTGGTGCAGTTTTCGCAAGTGGAGCAGCAGATCAACACCAATACCGGGCTGGGCCAACTGATCCAACTGACTCAGGCGGGCGATTTGACCCAGGCCAGCGCGATGCTGGGCAGCGCGGTGACGGCAAAATCGAGCCAGATTCCGCTGCAAAATGGCAAGGCGCAACTCACCTTTACCGCCCCGGCGGCGGAACCGGCGGCGATCGCGATTTATAATTCGTCCGGGCAACAAATTCTCACCGCATCCGTCAACGCGCAGCAGGGCAGTAATCAATGGAATTGGAATGGGCGCGATAGTAACGGCGCAACCGTGCCCGATGGGGCGTATACCGTCGCTGTGATCGGGGCAAATACCAATGGGTCGACCTCGGCGTTGCCGTTCACCGTTACCGGCACCGCGACGGGGGTTACCAGCGCAAATAATTCGCTCTCGCTCAGCCTTGGTTCGCTTACCGTGCCGTTCAGCGCGGTGCAGAGCGTTAACAAAGCCGGGTGAGACGGGTGACGGGCTAGGGCAATAATCACCTGAATGGAATCGCAAGATTCCACTCAGATGATTGAAATTGCTCTAGTTGGCGTGCGAGCGGATGACGGGCGAATTGGTGGCTTGATGGGGGGGACATCAGGCGGATCAGACGGGCTGTGCGGTTCGGGGCGGGCGCGGCTTGACTGGCATAGCGGGCAGGCGGGCAGGCGGGCTTGGGGTTGATGGAGCCGCGCGGGGAATGGCTTGCGCTGCTTGGGCAGCTTATCACGGGCGGGGCGGGTGTGAGATAGTGGGCATAGGAGCGGAAGTCCGATGCGGGTGACAGAGTCTACCGGGTGGCGCGCGGCGTGGTTGTTCGATGCCTGGGGGTGAGATGCTGCGTTTGGTTAAACGGTGGGCATCTCACCCGGGCAGTTGGCGGGCGGTTGGTCGGCAGTTGGTCGGCAGTTGGCGGGCGCGCAGACGGGCGGGTCTGCGCGGGTTTAGTTGCAATCATTGCCGTGCAGGGTGAAGGAGCGGACCAGCTTGCCTTGGAGAGCGAAGGTCGTGGTGCAGGTTTCGCTGTTGTAGGAAGGCGGGAAACCGTCATCGGCGAACGCGCCGTAATCGGCATAGTAGATCGGGCCGACGCCATAAGAGCCGGGGCTGTAGGAGATGTGGTGTTTGACATAGGCGTAATAGGTGACGCCATTCACCGTGATCCGCCGATTGGGCACGCCGAGCTGCGCCACCAGAACCGAAACCGGTTGGCCAACATAGGCGGACATTTTTTGCGCCTGGGTTGGACCCACGGTGCATCCGGCCAAGCCAAGGGCGATTGCCGGTATCGCGAACACAAGACGCTTCATGATAACCTCCATAGGTTGGGCATATACTCTGGTGATGTTTCGGCAATATGTCAGAGCCATAACACATCTGTGATCCGCGGGGCGTTGGCCGCGATCATTGCCAGCCGGTCAAAACCCATCGCGATGCCTGAACAAGGCGGCAGGTGGGCGACGGCGGCGAGGAAATCATCATCGAGCGGCCAGTCGGGGCGGGCGTTGAGCTGGTGGCGGCGGGCGCGATCCGCTTCGAAGCGGGCGCGTTGTTCGGTGGCATCGGTGAGTTCGACAAAACCGTTCGCCAGCTCCATGCCGCATAGATAAAGCTCGAACCGCTCGGCGACCCGGGGGTCATTTGGGTTGCGCCGGGCCAGAGCGGCGAGCGGGGTGGGCCAGTCGGTGAGGATTGTCGGCCCTGCTTTTCCCAGATGGGGCTCGACGGCACCGAGCATCAGGCGGAAGAACAGATCATCCCAGGGCTCGTCCGCGCGCAGGGTCACCCGCGCATCGGCGGCGAGACCGGCGGCATCGCCGATGCTGGCGAGCACATCGATCCCCAGATGGCGGTGGAAGGCTTCGGCGACGGAGAGGTGCTCGACCCGGTCGAGCCGGTTGGTGACGCCCCGGCAGGTGACCTCCGGCGGCAGGACCGCGCGCAGCAGAGCGAGGGTTTCATTGATCAAAGCGGTCAGATCGGCCTCAAGGCAATACCATTCGAGCATGGTGAACTCGGCTTCATGGGTGGCGGATCCCTCATTGTTGCGCCAGACCCGGGCGAGTTGGAATATCGGTCCGGCACCCCCGGCGAGTAGTTTTTTCATCGCAAATTCCGGGCTGGTATGCAGCCAGAGCGGCGTGGCCGCGCCATCCGGGGCAAGCTGTTCGGTGGCGAAGGCCTGCACATAAACCTCCTCGCCGGGTGCAAG
>JAJZEG010000331.1 GCA_021828605.1 Pseudomonadota bacterium
GGCGCTGGGGTTCCGCCACCTCGCCGAGCAACGCTATAAAAGGTTCAGCGATTGGGCGTTTGGCCTATCGAGCCTGGCCACGACGTTTTTTGGCGGGATGGCGGTGGGTGCGACCTTGCACGGGTTTCCGCTGACCCATGATGCGGGCACGGTTCCTGCTTATGTTGGTGGTGCCTTGCGATTTATCACGCCGTTCAGTGTGTGGACCGGCGTTGCGGCGGTGGTTGCGGTATCCTTGCAGGGTGGGTTGTTTGTGCGGGCGCGCTTTGAACATGGCGAACCGATCCGCAAGCTTGCGGCGTGGTGGACCGATAGCGCATTCTATTTAGCGTTTGCCGCAGTGTTGATCACCATTACGATTAGCGGGTTTATTTTCCCCTGGGTCGATGATCGGTGGTTTAGTTCGGCATTTTGGGTTTGGGGACTTGCCGGGCTGATCGTGTTAGTCGCGATTGTGCAAATGCGTCGCGCCTCGGCACAGGACCGAGATATCGCCGCGATTTTATGGCTCAATTTTGCCATCGGATTGATGGCGATTGGCATGATGGGCACGATGTATCCGTGGATTGTGCCTGATACATGGACGATTTATGGCGGGGCGACGCCGCAGGTTTCGATTATCACTTTCACCCTCGCGATGGCAGGGTTTTTCCCGGTGATGATCATGTATAATTGGTATCAGATTTGGGTATTTCGTGCGCGAGTGACCAAGCTTGCGGCTTATGGTCACTAACATGCGCGGCAGCTTGCTGCTATGGCTCGGCGCCATGCGGCGGCAATGGCTCATGCTGATATTCATGATCGCGCCTGCAATTGGACTGGGGTTGGTTGCGATGATTTTCGGGTTGCCGTTGGATCTGAGACTTCTTGCCGGTGTGATGACGGTGTTGGCCGGAGGGTTGATCCTGATTTTGCTGCGCGGTGAAGTTCGGTTCATCCGATCACGCAAAGCCTAATCGATGGCGACTTCGACAGAGCCCCTGCCCCGCGCCGCGCGTAAAAAATTTGAAGGCTGGTTGCGTGGATTTGCCCGCAATGCGCGTTGGCCAATCGGACTAGCGATTGGGATAAATGCCGGAAATGGATTGTTGCTGATTGCACAATCATGGTTGTTGGCGCGGGTGATCGATGCCGCGGTGATTAGGCATCGCGGATTAGATCATGTGCGTGATTGGCTGCTGAGCGTGTTTGGGGTGTTTTTGCTTCGCGCTCTGCTGACAATATTAGGCGAACGGGTTGGGTTTGAGGCTGCTGCGCGCATTAAACTTATGATCAGGGCGCACATTATTGACCATATTGGGGCGCTGGGTGCCCGCCTGGTGCGCCAGTTGCGCACCGGCGAGATTGCCAGTTCGGTGGTTGATGGCGTAGAAGCGTTAGAGAAATATTATACTGGCTATTTGCCCGCGATGGCGCTGGCCGGATTTTTACCGTTGGCAATTTTGGTGTTCGTATTGCCGACCTATTGGGTGGCTGGGGTGATCATGTTGATCACCGCACCACTTATTCCGTTTTTTATGGTGCTGGTTGGCAAAGGCGCTGAACAGATCAATCAACGTCAATGGCGGCAGCTTGCGTGGATGAGTGCGCATTTTTTTGATGCGATCGAGGGACTGACCACGCTGAAATTGTTCGGTGCGAGCCGGGCTGAGGCGGCAATGATTGCGCGGGTTTCCGACCAATACCGGATCGAGACGATGGCGGTGTTGCGGGTTGCGTTTTTATCCGCCCTGGTGCTCGAGTTTTTTGCGACGGTCAGTGTCGCGATGGTCGCGGTTTATATTGGGTTTGCCCTTTATTATCACGAAATGTCGTTTTTTGCTGGGTTTTTCGTGCTGTTGTTAGCGCCGGAATTTTATCGACCGCTGCGTATGATGGGGGTGCATTATCACGCGCGGATGGAGGCAATCGCCGCGGCGGAGCGGATTATTGCGTTGCTTGATGTCCCGGTGCCCGCAGCGCCGATGATGCGACCACCGCGGGATCATGCTGTGGGGACGATCCGATTTGAGGCTGTTGGGTTTGGCTATTTGCCCGGGCAAGCGGTGATTGAAAATATCGATTTTGCCCTTGAGCCGGGCCAGAGTGTCGCGCTGGTGGGGCCGAGTGGTGTAGGGAAATCGACAATCGCCAAGCTGCTGCTTGGGTTTTTGACGCCCGATACCGGACGGATTACCGCTGATGGCGTTGATGTGCGCGATATTGAATTGAGCGATTGGCATCGGCGCATTGGCTGGTTGCCGCAGCAACCGACCTTGTTTCAGGACAGCGTGCGGGGAAATATTTGTCTGGGCATGCGCGCCGATGATCATGCGATGCGCGAGGCGGCACGGGCCGCGCATGCGGATGGGTTCATTGGTCGTTTGGCACAGGGCTATGACACGATGCTGGGCGAACGCGGGCAAGGGCTGTCGGGCGGCGAAATTCAACGGATCGCGCTGGCACGGGCATTTTTGAAAAATGCGGATATTTTGGTGCTGGATGAGGCGAGTGCCCAACTGGATGCGCAGACCGCGCGGTTGATTGATCAATCGGTGGCAAAGTTGATGCAAGGGCGCTCGACATTGTTGATTGCGCATCGGTTGGACGCGGTGCGTGCAGCCGATTTGATTTTAGTGTTAGAGCAAGGTCAGATTATTGAGCGGGGCACCCACGCATTGCTGATGGCTTTGGAGGGGGCTTATGCGCGGGTCAGTCGGCTGGGCGCGCAAATGTGATGGGCGATTTGCTGCGACTGTACCGGTTGTTTCGGCCCTCATCGGTGCGCCTACTCGCGGGCGTTTTATTGGCCAGTCTGGTTATTTTGGCGAATGCGGGGCTCCTCGCTTTGGCGGGATGGTTCATTGCGGCAATGGCATTATCGGGCCTCGGCGGGCCGTTGCTCAATTATTTTGTGCCCGCCGCTGGGATCCGTGGGCTCGCGATTTTGCGCACGGGTGGGCGGTATGGGGAGCGGTTATTGACCCATGACACCACCCTACGCTTGCTCGTGACATTGCGGGTTTGGTTTTATACTGAATTAGAGCCGCTCGCGCCCGCGCGATTACAGCATTACCGAGGCGGTGATTTACTGAGCCGGATTAGGGCGGATATTGATAGTTTAGATAATTTTTATTTACGGGTCTTGGTGCCCGCCTTTGCGGCCTTAGTGTGTGCTGCGGTGATTGTCGCCGGGTTAGCGACGTTCAGTGTCGGGGTTGCGCTCATCGATGCCGGGGGCTTGTTGGTTGTGGGGCTGGTTTTGCCATGGGGCGCATTGAGGTTGGCGCGCCGGGCCTCCCATGAGGTGGTGGCGCTGCAAGCGGGGTTGCGCGCTGAGACCGCCGATTATATGCGCGGGCTGGGCGAGTTACAGATTTATCAGGCGGCAGACCGGGCTGTGGAGCGGATTTCCCATGTGGGGCAGGCGTTAGTCAAGGCGCAGCGCCGTTTGGCATGGATTAATGCTGTTGCATCTGGTTTTACCAGTTTTGTGATGTTTGCCAGTATGGGAATTGCGTTAGTTTGGGTTATTCCGCTGGTGGTGCATCAGGCGATTGCGGCGCCGGATGTGCCGATGCTGGCCTTGCTGGTGCTGGGCAGTTTTGAGGCGGTGGTCACGCTGCCGCCGGCATTTCAGGCGTTAGGCGAAACGCTGGCCGCGACCAGCCGGATTTTTGACATTATCGATACCAAGCCTAGTGTGGTTGAGCCCGCTAATCCCGTTGCTGCGCCGGTGGAATATGATGTGAAGTTTGAGCATGTGCGGATGCGCTACCGGGAGGGCGCGGCTTGGGCTGTGGATGATGTTTCATTGACGATAAAGGCGGGTGAGCGGGTGGCGATTGTGGGGGCATCCGGGGCCGGAAAGACCAGCCTGCTTAACGTGCTGTTACGCTTTTGGCCGTATCAGTCTGGGGATGTGGCAATTGGCGGTGTTTCGGTCAGTGATTTGGCCGGTGAGACGGTCCGGGGATTATGCGCGGTGGTCGCACAGCAGACGCATTTATTTAATGCGAGCATTCGGCAAAATTTGCTGCTGGCTATGCCGGATGCCAGTGAGGCGGCTTTGTGGGACGTGCTGGCGGCGGTGCAGTTGTTAGAGAAAGTGCGCGGTTTGCCGCGCGGGCTTGATAGTATGGTTGGTGAGGCGAATGAGAATTTTTCGGGCGGGGAAGCGCGGCGCATGGCGATCGCCAGGGCAATGCTCAAGGATGCCCCGATTTTGCTCCTTGATGAGCCGACCGAAGGACTTGATCATGAGGCCGAGCAGCTCGTGCTCGCGGCACTGGACCGGCTTATGCGCGGACGCACCACGATTATGATCAGTCACCATCCGTCATGTTTGCGTTATGTTGACCGGGTGGTTGGCGTTCCATTCAATAGTTAAACTGGTAGCCTAGCCCGACACTTTCGCCATTCGAGGTTCCTGAGCCACTGCCATTGCCGACGGCGGTGTTCAGTTTTAGGCCTTTATAGAGGTTGATTTCGACCTTGACTTGGGAGCCTTGACCAGAGGCTGATTGCGAGGCGCCGACATAAACGCCGGGTGCCACATAGCGCCCGGCATTGACCGTTGGCGCTCCACTCCCTGAACCGCCGCCGAGCGATAATTCATCGAGCCCTAACGCGTTACGCACACCACCCAACGGATTGAGACCGCCGCCCACCCCTGCTAGTTGCGCAAGAGACGCCGCGAGCGATGCGGCCTGGAACGCTGAGAGCCGAGCGGTGCCGGTGCCGTAGAGAAGATGCGACAGCACTTCGTCCGATGGGAGATATGGCACGCTGCTCAAGGTGATTTTTGGTGCCGTGGGGGTGCCAGTTACCGCAAGGGTTGAGACGGTGCCATCGGCGGCGCTGTGCGAGGCTTGCAGGTTCAGTTCAGGCATCAGACCGCCATTGAAACTGATATCACCCTTGGTAAAGGCCAAGGATTTTCCACCAAGACTGAAATGTCCGCGCAATAAATTGAGCCCGCCGGATGGGCTGGGTGCGGCAGCAGTGCCACCGAGATGAAGGCGGCCACCGAGATCGGCGAAAATGCCATCACCGCGAATGAAAATCTGATTTTTCGCAAGGATGGTCAGGTTGAGGTTGATTGGGAGCGGTGCGGCGGGCTGCGGTAATTTTTGGCCGGGACGGATAATGGTGAGATCGGCAACCGAAGGTGGTAGCGCGTGCGGGATGGTGATATTGGCTTGATCGATATCGAGCTGGCCGCCGATGCCGACACCGGTTTTCACCGCACCGGTAATTTTCACCTGGCCACCGAGGGTTTCGGTGATAATGTCGCTGGTGATCGGCTGGGCCCGATTAAATTGAATGACGAGATTGATCGGCATTGGCGCGATCAGCCCGATAGTGCCGGTGCCGGTGATGGTGCCTCGCCCGGCGGTTGCATGCAGGCTGCGCAAAATCAGATTATGGCCTGAAGCGCCAAGCGTTGAGGTGATGTTGGATAAATCGAGGCCAGAGCTGATATTTTGCAATACGCCGCCCGCAAGCGTGACCGTGCCGCTGGGTTTTGGCCGTGCGGGTGTGCCGCCAATTTGCAGATCGGGTGTTAGTGTCCCGGCGATGCGGGTGCCTTGTGCTGCGGTCAACGGTTCGAGCAATCCAAGATCGATTGCGCCGCGCACGGTGAGGGCGAGCGGACCCTTGGCGCTGATCGGCACGGAGCCACTGAATTTGAGCCGCGATTTGGCTCCGGCGTGGAGTGTTGCCGTGCCGGTCGCTGACCGGCCATGCAAGCGGGCGGCAACTGTTGCAGTGACCGGCGGCAGACTTGCTGCTGGGCCGGTTGCCAGATGCAGGCGATTAAGGGCGATTGTGATGGTGCCTTGGGGCGTGGCGAGGGCGCCGGTGAGGGTAGCGGCGGCGTTGAGTTGGCCTTGCGCGCGCAGAGCGGGGATGGCGGCTTGGATGATTGAGGCGGGGATGTGATGGAGGGCAAGGCTGGCCGCGAGATGCGGGCGGATGGTGCCGTTTAAGGTTAGTGATCCCCCTGCGCCCAAACCGCCCAGGGCGATTGCGAGATGATTGACTGCGAGGTTGGGTTGCCATTCGATGGCGGTGGTGTGCTGCAAATTCAGGGTTAGGCCACGGGCAGCGGCGAAAAGGCGGGTGATGGTGACGCTGTGGTGGGCAGTGCTAACAACGCCAGCGAGGTTGATTGACGCCGGGCGGCCAGCGAGCTGGCTAAAGCGGCCAGTGGCGGTGATTGCAGGTGAGCGCAACGGCCCGGATGCGGCCAGAATCAGGTTGCCGGCAAGTTGCGGGGCGCGCAGGCCGGAGAGAATTGCGCGGGCGGTCATGGTTGGTTGATGCGCGGGGTGGGTTAACTGGCCGGTGAGTGATGCGGCGGCGAGGCTCACTTGCGGGCCGAAGCCGAATTGTTGCAGCGTTGCGCTCAGGGTGATGGGTTGGCCTGAGATATGGCTGAACGCGGCATGCAGCGAGCCTTTGATCGCCACATTCAGTAATTTGCCAAGATCGGCGAGTTGGCCGATGGAAATCGTCATTGCGCCAGTTGGCCACTGACGGGGCGTTATGGTGACATGGCCTGCGCCTTGCACCGATTTCCAGGTTAGTTGGTTGAGGGTTGCGTTGATAATTCCCGTAGAGCTGCGGGTAAATTTGCCATTCACTGATAATTTTTCGCCATCAAGCGAACCCGCGCCAATTACCGTGGCGTGCGGGGCGTGGGGCAGATGGTTCGCGGCGACGGCGAAGGTGAACGGGCCGGATCGAACCGACTTGGCGGCGATGACGCCGGAGACGGTGGAGGTGAGGGAAAAGTCGGTGCGCGGCCCGCTAATGGCGACGCGTTCGGTGACATGGCCGGTTAATTGCGGGTCAACCAGGGTGATATTTGTTTCGCGCAAGGCGCCTTGCAGGCTGAGATTTGACGGGGTGATGCGGCCCGCGAGGTTAGCATTGAGCAGGGATGTTTGAACATTGAGCTGGTGCAGGGCGATGGTTCCGTGATCCGTTGATACCGCGCCGCTGAGTTGGGGTTTCGGGCCGAGCCATTTGACCAAACTGGGTGCGCCGCCAGTGATGTTCGCATCGGTGGTGAAGCGGGCGGATTGCCCGGATTTGCTGCTGGCCAGTTGAGCGTGGAGTGAGAGCTGACCGGCGAGCTGTTGCTTGGCCAAAGCGGCAAAGGGGGCAAGATCGGGCAAATTGACGGTAAGATTGGCGCGCGGTGCGGTGGGGTTCAAACCGAGCGTGCCGTGTGCCGTTGCGCGCAAGGCGCCGAGTGCAGCGGTGAGCGTTAGTTGCGCTGCGGTACGGGGACCATGGATGGTCGCGTGCAAAGCGAGGCCGGATTGATCAAGTTTTGGGCCAATGAAAAGCCCGATCGGGCCGTTTGCGGGTTCACTGGCGGTGAGGGTTGATTGCACGGCATTCGGCGTCAATGTGCCGATAATGTGATAGTGCCCGCGATGGTTGGCGGCGATGGCCAGGAGATCGACGGAAATATCGTGATGCGCAAAATCGCTGGCATGGCCTGTGATGTCCAGCGATATGGGGTGGCCGGTGACCGGCGCCGCGATGATGAGTTGATGGATCGCCAGGTGATCGAGATTGATGTGGGCGAATGGCAATTTGATGCCCGACTTGGTGGGTTTGGCCGGTGGTTTTGCCGGGACCGGCAGACGGGCCAGCGTGACCGTTTGCGCGGTCAGGCTGGTGATGGACAGATGACTGCTGAGCAAGGCGGCGGGGTGCCAGCGCAGCACCGGATGGGTAATTGTTAGGTAAATGCCTTTGCGATCAGCGAGTTCGATCCGCCCAGCTGCGATATCAGCGGGGAAATGGCCGGAGAGCCGGGTGATGCGCACCGTGTTATGGGTGAGGGCTCTTATTTTGGAACTAACAAAATGCCGCCCGGCGCCGGTATTCAGGGCGATGAAGATGGCTAAAATCAGTGCCACCGGCACGATAATCAGGGTGCCGAGTACGAAGAGCAAAATGGAGCGCAGAATGGTAAGCAGGCGCGGCATCAGAAGGCCTGACCTAGCCCGATATAGACCGCGAAGGACGATCCGCCTGGGGGCCGATTGACCGGCACGGCGAGGTCAAGCCGGATTGGACCGATGCCGGTGAAATAGAGAAATCCAAGGCCAACACCGACGCGAGGGGTGCCGGTGAAGGGGGTGCCATTGGCCGCGACCTGACCGGCATCGACAAACGGGGCGATGCCGAAACTTTTACCAATGCGCTGGCGAAACTCGATTTCGGTGGCATCGATGGCGGTGCCGCCTTGGGGAATGCCATTGGCGAATAACGGCCCGACCGTTTGATAGGTGAAGCCGCGCACCGTGCCGGTGCCGCCCGCATAAAAGCGCTGATCGGGGGGGATTTGAAATTGCGAGGCACCGAAAATGCGGCCCAGCACGCCGCGCAGTGCCAGCACACCGCGGCCCGGCGCTTCGAGATTGATGTATTTGTTGCCAATGATTTCGGTGTTGAAAAACAGCCCAGATCCACCGGATATCGCCATTTCCGGCGTGATTCTCAAGGTGACGCGCATCCCTTGGATCGGGTTGAGCAGCGAATGGGCGGTGTCATAGCGGATCGATAGAGGGAGTTGGACGATATTATACCGACGGTTGATTCCCTCCTGCTGGACTTGTTCGCCGATATAACCAAGACCGTAGCGAAGATCGAC
>JAJZEG010000337.1 GCA_021828605.1 Pseudomonadota bacterium
TGCGATATCAGCGGGGAAATGACCGGCAAGTTTGGTGATCCGCACCGTGCCATGGGTGAGGCGTGCTATTTTGGCGCTAACGAATTGTCGCCCGGCACCGGTGTTCAGGGCGATAAAAATGGCAAAGATGAAGGCAATCGGCACGATGATCAGCAGGCCGAGTGACCAGAGCAGGATGGTGCGCAAGCGGCGCATCAGAAGGCCTGTCCTAGCCCGATATAGATCGCAAATGATGATCCGCCTGGGGGGCGATTGACTGGCACGGCGAGGTCAAGGCGGATCGGGCCGATGCCCGTGTAATAGAGGAAGCCGAGACCGACGCCGACGCGGGGGGTGCCGGTGAAGGGCGTGCCATTGGCTGCGACCTGACCGGCATCGACGAAGGGGACGATACCGAAACTTTTTGCAATACGTTGGCGAAACTCGATTTCGGTGGCATCGATGGCGGTGCCGCCTTGGGGAATGCCATTGGCGAATAACGGTCCGACCGTTTGATAGGTGAAGCCGCGCACCGTGCCGGTGCCGCCCGCGTAAAAGCGTTGATCGGGGGGGATTTGAAATTGCGAGGCACCGAAAATGCGGCCCAGCACGCCGCGCAGTGCCAGCACGCCGCGACCGGGTGCTTCGAGATTGATATATTTGTTGCCAATGATTTCGGTGTTGAAAAACAGCCCTGATCCGCCGGATATCGCCATTTCCGGCGTGATTCTCAAGGTGACGCGCATCCCTTGGATGGGGTTGAGCAGCGAATGGGCGGTGTCATAGCGGATCGATAGAGGGAGTTGAACGATATTATACCGACGGTTGATTCCCTCCTGCTGGACTTGTTCGCCGATATAACCAAGACCGTAGCGAAGATCGACATATTTGGACCAGGGACGTTCGAGGCCGATGTTAGCGAGAAGTCCGGTGCGGCTGTAAGCGGGCAGGTAGGCGCGCAGCGCCTCGATGTCGGCGGTCAGGGTTTGGCCGGGCCGGAACGCATCGGGCACCTCGTATTCGGCTTTGGCGTCATAGCCGGGTTGCAGCGCGATGGTTTTGCCCGGCGATGAGCCGATATCGGTCGCGCCTACGGAGAAGGTTAGACGTTGGGCGCGACCCAGAAGATTGCGGTCGGTCCAGGAGGCGTTGGCGGAAATGCCTTCATCGGTTGAATAGGCGGCACCAATTTCAACGCGGTGCGGCTTTTGAGCTTGCAGAATAAAAGTGATCGGCACCTGTCCTGGCGGGTTGGCGCTGCTGGCTGGTTTGACCGCGACCGAGGAAAATGTCCGGAGGTTAAGGAGTTTGTTGCGCGCCTTGGCGAGCGCGGTTTCGCTGAAAGGCTGACCCTGGCGTAATTTGATATGGCGGGCGAGAAATTTACGCTGCAAAGTCGGGGCACCGGAAAACGCGATGGCGCCGATTGCAACGCGCGGCCCTTGCTTGACCGCATAGCGAACGGTCAAGCTGTGGTCCGTGGGATTGGCGAATGCGATCGGTCTGGCAACCGTGGCGAAAGCATAGCCCTGATTGCGCAAGGCGATTTGCAAATGGGCGGCGGCGCTGATGATCGGGGCGGCGCGGGCGATGGCGCCGGGTTTAATGCCGAGGGCGTGAGCCGCGTTGACCGGCCCGGATAATCCCGGCGTGTTGATGGCGCCAATTTTATAGAGCGGGCCGAGGGTGATTTTGATCACGACATCGGCGGGTGGTTGGGCCGGGGCGTGGCGAAGTTCGCTCGGCAAAGTGGGATTGGTCAAAGCGAGGCCATTGATGGTGATGGCGACCGACCCGGAATCATAGGCCTCGCTATGCAGCACGGTGAGCAGGCGTTTTTGATCGCCCTGCGCGCGACCGATTAGGCCAAAGGGGGAGACTTTTAGTTTGGTTTTCAGCGTTTCCAGTTGGGCGGTTTTACCCACCAGCCGATCGAGCGCTGGATCCGTGGTTTTCACGATTGTTACGCTATAGGGCTGCGGATTTGCCGCATAGCCGATTGCGGTGCCTGATCCGAGCAGGCCCGAGACACTGATGACCATAATGAGCGGGAGACGCGCTGAGTGACGCTGTATCACCCTGATATTTGACGGAACCGATGGCGGCTCGTCAACCCAACTATCGCGATGATTGGCGGATCAACGCGCGGTTTTGGGTAAAATTTTAGTCATGTGCGATGCCCTGTTTACCCAGATGCGATCAGGGCTGCCGCCATAAAGCGGGGTCGGCTGCGCGGGGGACGGTGAAGCCGAGGCTGGTCAGGGCTTGATGGATATGCGGTGGGGGTTCGGCCTCGATTTCGAGAATGCCGCCGCGTGGATGGGCGATGCTGAGGCGGCGTGCATGCAAATGCAATTGATGCTCGAAGCCTTCGGCGTAAGCGCGTGCGCCAGCATAGGGCGCATCGCCGAGAATCGGCGTTTCCAGGGCTGCGCAATGGGCGCGCAGCTGATGGGTGCGCCCGGTGAGGGGTTGCAATTCGAGCCAGGCGAATTTGCGCCCGGCATGATCGAGCGTGCGATAATCAGTAATCGCTGAGGCGGCGGTTTCATCGTCGCGCGCGGCGGGTTTGGTGCGCGCGCCTGAGCCGCCGATACGCGCGAGGGGCAGATCGATCCGGCCTTCTAACGGGATGGGCAACCCGACGACCAGCGCCCAGTAGATTTTTGCCGCATCACGGTCACGAAAGGCGGCGGCAAGCGCGTTGGCGGCAAAGCTATTGCGCGCGAGGATTAGCACGCCCGACGTGCCGCGATCCAGCCGGTGCACCAGCTTGGGACGTTCGGTCGAGCCGAATTGGAGCGCCTCTAACATGCCATCGAGATGGCGGGCGATGCCTTTGCCGCCTTGCGTGGCAAGACCTGCGGGTTTGTCTAGCACCACGACGTCGTCATCGCGATAGAGCACGCGCTTTGCGAGATCGGCGGCTTCATGGGCGTTGAGGGTAATGACGTGGCGGGTCGGCGCGCTGGCGTCAGGCACAGGCGGGATGCGCACGGGTTGACCGGGCTCCAGGCGCATCGAGGCTTCGACCCGTTTGCCTGCGACCCGAATTTGGCCGGTGCGGCACAGGCGCTGGATCATGCCTTGGGTGATGCCGGGATGGTGCTTGCGCAAAAAGCGATCAAGCCGCATGTCGGCTTCGTCATCGGCGACGATACGCTGTTCAAGCTTGCTGGCGGTATCAACCGGGTCGGTCATGGCCGCTCCTTATCAGATGGGGTGCGTGATTGGTCCCAATGCTCCAATCGGCGCCTGATTGTTGCTTCGAAACCGCGTTCGGATGGGGCGTAAAGGCGTTGCCGGGGAAGATTATCGGGGAAATAATTTTGCCCGGAAAACGCATCCTTGCTGTCATGGTCATAGGCGTAGCCTGCACCATAGCCAAGGTCACGCATCAATTTTGTTGGCGCGTTCACCGCGTGAGCCGGCGGGGCGAGGCTACCGGTTTGTTTGGCCAACTGCATGGATTTTGCAAAAGCCGTGGTAATGGCGTTGGATTTTGGCGCGGTGGCGAGATAAAGCACGGCCTGGGCCAGCGCGAGTTCGCCTTCTGGATTGCCCAATCGCTCGAAACTTTCCCATGCGGCGAGGGCTTGGGTCAAAGCTTGCGGATCGGCGAGGCCGATATCCTCGGTGGCGAAACGCACCAGCCGCCGGGCGAGATAGCGACCATCCTCGCCGCCGACTAACATGCGCGCGAGCCAATAGAGCGCCGCATCGGCGTCAGAGCCACGCATCGATTTATGGAGGGCGGAGATCAGGTTGTAATGCTCGTCGCGGTTGCGATCATAAAGGGCGGCGCGGCGGGTGAGCAGCGTGGTCAAGGCGGTATCATCAAGCAGCTGGGCTGGGGGAAGATGGGCGGCGATGAGTTGTTCGGCCATGTTGAGTAGCGCGCGGCCATCGCCATCGGCCATGGCGCATAGCAGGTGCCGGGCGGCTGCGGTGAGGGGAAGCTGAGTGTTCGCGATTTGTTCGGCGCGCGCCAGAAGTTGGTCGAGGGCGTGATCATCGAGGCGGGTGAGGACCAGCACCTGACAGCGCGATAATAACGCACCATTCAGGGCGAAGGAGGGATTTTCCGTGGTGGCGCCAACGAGAATCACGGTGCCATCTTCCAGCACGGGAAGAAAACCATCCTGCTGGGCGCGGTTGAAACGGTGAATTTCATCGACGAACAGCAAGCTGCTGGTGCCGCGATGACGGCGTTGGCGGGCTTCATCAAAGCAGCGTTTTAGATCGGCAACGCCGGAAAACACTGCGGAAATCGAGACAAAATGCAAACCGGCGCGTTCGGCGAGCAGGCGAGCAATGGTGGTTTTGCCGACACCGGGTGGACCCCAGAGGATGAGCGAGGCGAGGCTCGCGCGCGCGAGCATGCCGGTGAGCAGACCGTCGGGTCCGAGGAGATGTTCCTGGCCGATAACCGCATCGAGCGTGGTGGGACGTAGGGATTCGGCAAGCGGGATCGGACCGCGCGGTGCTGCGATCGGCAAGCCGGCAAACAGATCAGGATCGGGCGCGGCCGGGGTCACGATGCTCAGGCGGCCTGTTGATCGCGCGCTTGCGGGAACAAGGAAGCGAGCCCGGCTTGGGTGGCGGGGCAGATGCCGCGTTCAGTGATGAGGCCGGAGACCAATCGGGCGGGGGTTACGTCAAAAGCCGGGTTGAACGCATCGCTTTCCTTCGGGACGAGGCGCACGGTTGCCAAATGACCATCGAGCCCGCGACCGGTGATGGTGGTGACTTCGGACGCGGCGCGCTCCTCGATGGGGATGTCGCTCAACCCATCGGCGATGCGCCAATCGATGGTTGAGGAGGGGAGTGCGACATAAAAGGGAATGCCGTTATCGCGCGCGGCGAGGGCCTTGAGATAGGTGCCTATTTTATTGGCGACATCGCCGGTGCGGGTTACCCGATCGGTGCCGACAATGACCAAATCGATAGAGCCGCGCTGCATCAAATGCCCACCGGCATTATCGACGATCACGGTATGGGGTACGCCGTGTTTGCCGAGTTCCCACGCTGTTAGCGATGCGCCTTGGTTGCGCGGACGGGTTTCATCGACATAGACATGAACATCGATCCCGGCATTATGGGCGACATAGATCGGTGCCAGGGCGGTGCCCCAATCGACGGTGGCGATCCAGCCCGCATTGCAGTGGGTGAGGATATTGACCCGACGCCCGGCGCGCGCGCGTTCGGTGATCAGCGGCGCGCCATGGGTGCCGATTAAGCGATTGGTGGCGACATCGTCATCGCACATCATCGCGGCTTCTTTGTAGGCGGCATCGACACGGGAGGCGGCTGGCAGATGATGCAGCGCAGCATCCATGCGCTCCAACGCCCAGCGCAGATTGATCGCGGTGGGACGGGTCGCCGCGAGTTGAGCGATGGCGTAAGCGAGATTTTCGGAAGATGGATCGGCGCGCATAGCAAGAGCCACGCCGTAAGCGGCGGTGGCGCCAATCAGCGGCGCGCCGCGCACCTGCATGGTGCGGATGGCATGGGTGACATGCTCCAGATTGGTCAGCCGGGCGATTTCGAAATTCCAGGGCAGGACGGTTTGATCGATGATGCGCACCGACCAATGATCGGTTTCATCGAGCCAGATGCTGCGGAAACTGCGACCGTCAATTTTCATAGCATACTCCTGGGAGATGGCGCGATCAGAGATTAAGCGGGTCGGGTTGGCGCATCGACCGGCTGGTTCAAAGCCGGCGATGCAGCACCGCGATCAGGGTGAACAGGCGGCGCGCGGTTTCGAAATCGAGGACGACCTTACCCGCCAGACGCGCCATCACCAATTCAGCGCCCTCATTATGCAGCCCGCGACGTCCCATGTCGATTGCCTGGATCCGGGCCTCGCGCCCCTCGGCGACGGCGGCAACGTAGCTCTCCAACAGCATTTGATAGTCGCGCACCAGCGCCCGAAACGGACCAGGTGCGAGCAGGAAGATTTGGAGCGAGACATCCTCGGTCGAGCGGACATCGAACATCAGACGGCCATCATGCACCGACAGATGCAGAATAGTTGCCGCGTTTGGATGCTCGACCAGGGAGAAGCGATTATCAGCCGCGAGGTCGGTCAAAGCCTGCCGGCGATCAGCATCCTGCATCGGCGAAAGCGAGGGGAGGCTTTCGTCGTCAAGCAGCACGCGCAACAGATGACCGGTGCCGATTGGGTCAGTCATTCTTTGGGCCATTGGCGGGTGGTTGGCGCAGCATATCCACCTTCAGCAGCACGGCGATGACCATGCCCTTCACCGGGCGTAACAGCAAAAGTTCTAGAATAATCACCAGCGGGATAAAAATCGCCAACGCTGTCACGATGGGTAACCCGCCGCGATCATCGGCGAGGATGAATGTCAGCGCGATGATATGGAGGGCGATCAGCAGGGTGATGTAAGGCGGCGCATCATCGCTGGGGGCGCGCCCGAGCGGGGCGGCGCAGTTCGCGCATTTTGGATTAACTTTGATATAGCCATGGAAAATCGGCGCTTGTCCGCAAGCGGGGCACAGCATGCGCAAGCCGCGACGCAGCGCGATGGGCCAAGAGGGCATGTCCACTTCGGGGCGGCGTGGGTTACGTTTGGGAGTCCAGTGTTGACTGATCTGATTCGGCATCATCGCGGTGCCTTCTCCTTTGATGCCCAGCAACGATAGCGTTGAACCGCGTCACAGACAATGTTTTGACTATCGGCGCGTTTAGGCGCGAAAACCGTATGATCAATAAAGGGTATTTTTGATATTTGTTGAATATTCCTACATTTTTTTTATTTTATCTTGGTACGATCCGCGATCCATGGGTGATTGGGGCGTGCGCATTGCGCAACGGCATACGAAAATACAACAAATAACTGCGTTAAATTGTATGGTTTTTATTGACAGACCGCATTCGCATGGATAGCGATTCGGATGCGCGATGATTAGGTCGATTCGCGCGCAAGCAGTTTTATCCGTTAGAGACTGCTCTATTGAGCGATAAGACGACAAACTCGACCGCGCTGCAGGAAAGGACGGTCACCAACCGTGACGATTTGGCGATGACGCGATGTGCTCGTGTGATCGGATTTTTGCTCCGCCGCATTGCTTATGTGGAGGGCAATTTTCCCATTCGGGCTTCTGCTCCATCGAGAACTGGTGCTGCATGTGCAGCGTCAGTGGGTGATTTTTCCTGTTCTGACGACGCTGGGCTGGTTGTTGGCTCGGCTGGGCTAATCCTAACATTTTGTTCGCAATATCGCACAGATGCCGAGGCCTTTCGGCCTGGGTAACGCTCAACTGTGCCAACCAAGGAGTTCGATCGTGACCATCACTGAAAATCAACGCGCCCAAGCAATGGCCGTGAAAGCGGCAACCAAGAAAGCCCCCGTCGCGGCGAAGCCGGCTGCCAAGAAGCCGACGGCGAAACCTGCTGTTGCGGCCAAGACCTCAACTAAAGTAGCGCCCGCCAAGGCGGCGGCAAAACCGGCTGCGAAAAAGGCGACTAAACCCGCCTCGGCCAAACCGGCAGCCAAAGCAGCGACCAAAGCGCCCGCGAAGGCTGCGACCAAGACACCGGCAAAAACCTCGGCAAAGGCCCCGGCAAAGACCTCGGCAAAAGCGGCGCCGAAGGCTGCTAAGCCTGCGGTCAAGGCTAAAGCTGCGGCACCGAAAGCGGCTGCCAAGCCGGCTGCGAAAAAAGCGGCCAAGCCCGCTTCCGCCAAGGCAGCGACCGCGAAACCTGCTGCAGTGGCAGGCAGTGGCGCTAAAAAAATGGCGAAGAAGTCGGCTTGAACTGCGATGCGTCGGGCGTGATGGTCATTGGAATCATCACGCTCTTAGAGCGCGATATGTTCAGATTGACGCAGTCGCGCCAATCTGACGCGCTCTAGCTTTGTTTGCGAGGCTGAGCAACGTTTGTCATTGCCGCGCGCATCGCGCGTCAATTCCCAACGATCAGGCTCTAGGTAAGGCCCGGATGATCGCGCGGGTGCGATCATTTGAGGCTCCATAAAACCACAATCCGGCGGCACGGAGCCTGTCGGATTGTGGATTTTATTTTGGGCCCGGACCCGATTTTGGGTCAGTGCGCGCGATGGATGTTGGCGGTGCGCCGCATTGATCGGGCGGTAATTGCAAATGGTCGAGATGGCCGCGCATCACAAAATCGCCGAAATCGAGCCTGATCCGGCGCGCGACGCCGTTGGTGTAATAGCGCATCTGGTTGCGAAAATCTGGCCCGTTATCCTGGGCTGCACGTTGGAAAAAACCAATATCGACGTTAATCGAGGCTAAGGCGCTCAGGCCCGCGAATTTTGATTTGTGCGCAAGGCGGTGCTGCAGGATGGCGACGAAGGTGTGATCGGCGCCATGGGTTGAGGTGCCATCGAACAAAGGTGGGTCGAAAAATGCTTTGCCCTTGGCCGCCTGATGCAGGAATGCCGCCGTATGTTCCATGGGGAACAAGGTGCCTTTGGGTAGTTTGACCGTATGCGGTTTGGGTTTGGTGTAATGCACCACGCCGCCATTGGGGCCCATGGTGGCGGTGCCTTGGCTGACGGTTTTAGTGGCATGCCCGTCGGTTTCGCGATAGAGAAAACTGAAGCGGGTGCCTTGCAGATTTTCCCAGGTATCATAATCACTGGTGGTGCGGGTCAGCGCGCCATTTTCATTG
>JAJZEG010000046.1 GCA_021828605.1 Pseudomonadota bacterium
CGCGCTTGATTATCCGCAGCGGGTGGAAAGGCTGGCTCTGCTCGATATTATTCCCACCATCGAGCATTTTGAGCGCACCGATATGGCATTCGCGATGGGCTATTATCATTGGTTTTTTCTGGCCCAGCCGCATCCGCTGCCGGAATCGATGATTAATCTGGACCCCGCACTTTGGCTGCGCGCGCAAGGCGGGCGGCATCACACCGATCCCACTATTTTTGCGCCCGCAGCGCTCGCCGATTATCAGGCCGCCGCTGCCAATCCAGCGACCATTACCGCGATTTGCGAGGATTACCGCGCCGCCGCCAGCATTGATCTGGACCATGACCGCGCCAGCCGCGCCGAGGGCGACAAGATCATCTGCCCGACCCGCATTTTATGGGGCGCGCGCGGGTTGGTGGGCCGACTTTATCAGCCGCTTGATATCTGGCGCGATTACTGCGCAGCCGCGCTCAGCGGCAGCGCGGTGCGCAGCGGTCATTATCTCGCCGAAGAAGCGCCAGGTGAAACCCTGGCGCAGCTTCAGGCGTTCCTATTAGGCGGAGAGTGATACCGGTTCGGTTCGCTCGCGCTTGACCAGCAATTTATTCAGCGCGTGGATGTAAGCGCGGGCGGCGGCGACGATGGTATCGGTATCGGCACCCTGGCCATCGACCAGCTTGCCGCTCTCTTCGAGCCGCACGCCGCAGCGGGCCTGCGCGTCGGTGCCCTCGGTGACGGCACCCACGGTAAAGAGCCGCAATTCGGCCTGGTGGGGGAAAATCGCCTGGATGGCGTTGAAGGTGGCATCGACCGGGCCGTCGCCCTGCGCCTCGGCGGTTTGGGTCACGCCATCGACCTCCAATTCCAGCACCGCGCGCGGCTTGGCTTTCGAGCCTGCCCACACTTCCAGCGAGACGAATTGGATACGTTGATGATCGCGCACCGCCGCCTCATCGAACAGAGCGATGATATCCTCGTCATAAACCAGCTTTTTACGGTCGGCTAAATCCTTGAACCGGCGGAACGTGTCATTGAGCTGATTATCGCCGATTTCGCCATAGCCCAGCGCGCGCAATTTATCGCGAAACGCCGCCCGACCGGAATGCTTGCCCATCACCAGGCTGGTTTTTTGCCAACCCACCGATTCCGGCGTCATGATTTCATAGGTGGCGGCGTTTTTCAGCACCCCATCCTGGTGAATCCCACTTTCATGGGCGAAGGCGTTCCGGCCAACAATCGCTTTGTTGGGCTGCACGTCAAAGCCGGTGATGGTTGCCAGCAGCCGCGAAGTGCGCAAAATCCGGGTGGTTTCGATGCTATTATTATAGGGTGCGGCGTCGGGGCGGGTGCGCATCGCCATCACCACCTCCTCTAACGCCGCATTGCCCGCGCGCTCACCGATACCATTGATGGTACATTCAATTTGTCGTGCCCCGGCGCGCAGGGCCGAAAGCGTGTTGGCGACCGCCAGCCCCAGATCATTATGGCAATGGGTGGAAAAAATCACCTGATCCGCGCCGGGGACGCGGGTGCGCAGATCGTGGAAAAGCTGGAAAATATCCTCGGGCACCGCGTAGCCGACGGTATCGGGGATGTTGATCGTGGTGGCACCCGCGGCAATCGCCGCCTCGACGCAGCGCGCGAGGAAATCGGCGTCGGTGCGGCTGCCATCCTCGGCGGACCATTCGACATCATCGGTGTAATTGCGCGCGAGGGCGACCGAACGGCTCACCGCCTCCAGCACCGCGTCCGGCTCCATGCGCAATTTATATTTCATGTGCAGAGGCGAGGTGGAGATGAAGGTATGGATGCGCTTGCGCTCGGCGGGCCGCACCGCTTCGGCGGCGCGCAGGATGTCATCGCGCCCCGAGCGGGCCAGCCCGGCGATCACCGGGCCTTTGACCGTTTCGGCGATTTTTTGCACGCTCTCGAAATCGCCCGGGCTCGCAATCGGGAAACCCGCCTCGATCACATCGACGCCAAGCTCGGCCAGCATCGCGGCCATGCGCAGTTTTTCGTCGAGATTCATGGAGAATCCGGGCGATTGCTCGCCGTCGCGCAACGTCGTGTCAAACATGATAACACGATCATCAGGGATCGCGCCGAAACTCGGATGGTTTATGGTCATGACTGTCTCACAAAAATTATCGGCCGGAGGGAAGAACGATCAGACTTGGCTGATACCCCTGGGCGCCTTTGCGCGCCACAGGGCCGCGCGCAAATCAGACCCAGGGGCCGATAAGTCGGCTGATAAGTCGAAGTGCGCCACCAACGCAAAAACTGCCGAAGCCCGGTTTTTCCGGTCGGGGAAATTTAATTTCAGAAAATGTCGCTAAACCGAACATTAAGGTTTTTCTATCATCAGTCTCGCGATGCGGCAAGCGCCTCTTGGAGCGGCGCTGATCCGGGTCTAAGGCATGCTCCGAGGAAACAAAACGCGGAGCCTACAATGCCTGATTTGGCGATCGGTACCGGCACTCCAACCCACACCAGCAAAAATGCCGGGCGCAATGCTCTGCTGCGCGAGGTTGCCGGTGCCATGGCGCGCCATTTGCCTCATGGAGCATCGCCACAGCTTGAATTATTTCTCAATCATTATGCCGCCAGCCTCGCCACGGAAGCGCTGAGCGAACGCTCCGCCGATGATTTGGCGGGGGCGGTTTTATCGCTGTGGTCCTTTGCCCAGGAGCGCGAACCCGGAGGTGCCAAAATTCGGGTGTTCAATCCGCGCGGGAGCAGCAATGGCTGGGGCAGCGCCTTCGCGATTATTGAAATCGTCAATGATGATATGCGATTTTTGGTCGAATCCGCGCTCGGCGTGCTGCAACGCCATGAACAGCCGGTCCATGCGCTGGTGCATCCGGTGCTCGCGGTCAGCCGCGATCCATCCGGCCAGTTGCGCGAGATCGGCACCGGTGCGCCGGAATCGATTATGCAAATCGCCTTTGGCCCGCAGACCGACCCGGCCATGCTCGGCGATATTGCCGAGGCGTTGGAACGCGCGATGGATGATGCGCGCTGTGCGGTGACCGATGCCGAGGCGATGCGCTATGCGCTGGTGCGCAGCGTGCAGTCGATCGAGCCGGGCATGGAGCGCGATTTTCTGGATTGGCTGGGGCAGGATAATTTCGTGCTGCTCGGCGTTACCGAACTCAGCCTGGCACCGACGCTCGACATCGTGACCGATGATAGCAACGAGCCGCTCGGCGTTTTGCGCGCCTCACACCTGCCTTTATTCGATAGCCTGACCAACCCAGCCGCCTGGCACGCCATCGCCGCCGATGCGCTGGCGCGCTTTGATCATATTGCCATCGCCAAGGCGGATATTATCAGCCGGGTGCATCGTCCGCAGCTGTATGACGTCATCGTGGTCAAGCGGCGCGATCATGCGGGTTCGGTCACCGGCCTGGCCTTGTTTGCCGGTCTGTTCGCCGCCGATGCCTATAATCGTAACCCGCGCAGCATTCCGCTGCTGGCTGACAAGGTCGAAGCGATTTTGGCCGCCTCTGGCGTCGATCCCGGTGGGCATGATGGCCGCGCTTTGCGCCATATTCTGGATACCTGGCCGCGCGATGATTTGTTTCAGGGTGCCAATGAGGATATTCTGGCGGCTGCCACCCGGGTGATGAGCCTGCAAGTCCGCCCGGAACTCGCTTTGTTTCTCCGGCGCGATCTGCTCGGCCGGCATATTTCGGCGATCACTTTCATCCCGCGCGATCGGTTCGATACCACATTGCGGCTGCGCATCGCCGCCATGCTCAACCGCGCGGTCAATGGGCATTTGGCGGGTTATGCCATCTCGATGGGTGATGGCCCGTTGGCGCGGGTCCATTACACTATCGCTGCCGACCCCGCTCAGGCGCGTGGGCTTGATCAAGGCGCGCTCGAAGCCGCGATGAAACAAGCTGCGCGCAGCTTCCCCGAGCGCCTGGCCGAGGCATTGACCTCCGATCATGGGGAGGCGCGGGTTGCCTCCATCCTCGCGGATTGGGGCGAGGCGTTCCCCGAGGATTATACCGCTCACACCCCCGCCGCGGTGGCCGCGCGCGATATCGCGACCGCGAGCAGTGCCCAAACCAGCACCAGCCTGTGCCTCACGCTGGGGCGCCCGTTTGGCATGGAAGCGCATCGGCTGGTGCTGAAACTCTTCCGCGCGGGCACGCCCATCGCTTTGTCCGATATCGTGCCGCTGATTGAAAGCCTGGGCTTGCGGGTGATTGAGGAGGCGCCGTATCGCCTGAGTCCGCGCAGCGGGGCGATTGCGTTGCAAGCGCTGACTTTGGAAGCCGCCGACCACGCCCCGCTCGATCTGGATGCGCGCGGCCCGGCGATTCGCGCCGCCATTGAGGCCGCCTGGGATCAGAGCTGCGAGATCGATGGGTTTAATCGCCTGATCCTGCGCGCCGGTTTGGATTGGCGCGAGGCCTGGTTGCTGCGCGCGATGTTCAAATGGTGCCGCCAGGTGCGCGCGCCGTTCAGCCAGGGAGCGGTTGAGTCGGCGCTCGCCAATCACCCGCACGCCGCCCGGTTGTTGATTGCGCTGTTTCATGCGCGCTTTGATCCGAGTGTGAAGCAGCGCGATGAGACCGTGCTGGATGAGCAGTGGCGCGCAGCACTCGATGCGGTGGAAAACCCGGATGATGATCGGATTTTGCGCCGGTTACGCACCCTGCTCGATGCGATGCAGCGCACTAATTTCTATGATCGGGCGAGCAGCGTCATCGCGTTCAAAATCGCCAGTGCGCAGGCCGGTGACATGCCGCTGCCGCGCCCGATGATCGAAATTTTCGTCCATGGTGCGCGGATGGAAGGCTGCCATTTGCGCGGCGGCAAGGTGGCGCGGGGTGGCATTCGTTGGTCGGATCGGCGCGATGATTTCCGCACCGAAATTCTCGGCCTGATGAAGGCGCAAATGGTCAAGAACGTGGTCATTGTGCCGGTCGGGGCGAAAGGTGGCTTTGTGCTCAAACGCCCGCCCGCCGCCACCGGCGATGCGAACGCTGACCGCGAGGCGTTCAGCGCCGAAGGCATCGCTTGCTACAAGCTTTTGATCAACGCCATGCTCGACCTGACCGATACGCTGGAGGCGGGCGCGCTGATCCCTGCCCCGATTGTGCGGCGTGATGGCGATGATCCTTATTTGGTGGTTGCCGCCGATAAGGGCACGGCCAGCTTTAGCGACATCGCGAATGCGATTGCGCTGGATCGTGGTTTTTGGCTGGGCGATGCCTTCGCCTCTGGCGGCTCGGTTGGCTATGATCATAAAGCCATGGGCATCACCGCGCGCGGCGCCTGGGTTAATATTGCGCGGCATTTCCATGAACTCGATCACGATATTCAGGCCACGCAATTCACCTGTGCGGGCATTGGCGACATGTCGGGCGATGTGTTTGGTAACGGGCTGTTGATCAGCCCGCAGACCAAATTGGTGGCCGCGTTTGATCACCGGCATATTTTTCTGGACCCCGATCCCGACCCCACCGCCAGCTTCGCCGAGCGCCAGCGCTTGTTCGCGCTGCCTCGTTCCTCCTGGGCTGATTACGCGGCTGATCGGTTGAGCGAAGGCGGGGCGATTTTGCCGCGCCACGCCAAAACCGTGACCCTGTCCGCGCAGGCCGCCGCGATGCTTGACCTCGCGCCCGGCGCCCATGATCCGGTCGTGGTGATCCGCGCGATTCTGACCATGCCGGTGGATTTACTGTATTTTGGCGGGATCGGCACCTATATCAAAGCGGCCACCGAGTCGGACGCCGAGGTTGGTGATCGGGCCAATGACGCGATCCGCATCGATGGCCGCGCGGTGCGCGCCCGGGTGGTTGGCGAGGGGGCTAATTTAGCGGTTACCCAGGCCGGGCGGATCGAAGCCGCCTTGCGCGGGGCGAAAATCAATACCGATGCGCTCGATAATTCGGCAGGCGTTTCCACCTCCGATCATGAGGTGAACATCAAAATCCTGCTCGCGGACGCTATGGCGCATGACCGGCTCACCGCCAGCCAGCGGATTGAATTGTTGCAAGCGATGACCGATCAGGTCGCGACATTGGTGCTGCGCGATAATGCCCAGCAATCGCAGGCGATCTCGCTTGACGCGTTGGGTGGGGCGGCGGATTTGCCCGCGCAAAACGCGCTGATGAGCGTGCTCGAAGCCGCCGCGATTCTTAACCGGTCGGTCGCGGGTCTGCCGGATCCGCAAGCCATGGCCGCGCGCGCCGCCGCTGGCATTGGCCTGACCCGCCCCGAACTCTGCACCTTGATGGCGCATACCAAGCTGCATCTGGCCGCTGTTCTCGATGAGTCACCTTTGCTCGATGATCCCGCTTTGGCTCCGGCTTTGCTCGAATATTTCCCGACCGACTTGCAAAGCCGTTTTGCCGGTGAATTATCCCGCCACCGGCTGCGCCGCGAATTGATCGGCACCGCCGTCACCAATGAATTGGTCAACCGTTTGGGCGCTGCCGCTTTTGGGCGTTTGGTCGGCGAGTCCGGCTTCACCTGGGTCGATGCCACCCGTGCCGCTTTGATCGCCCGCGCCGCGTTCGATTTGCCCCGCTTGTGCGATCAAGTCGAAAAATTGGACAATGTCACCGCCGCCGCCCAGCTCAGCGTGCTCGCCGCCGCCCGCAGCTTGCAGGAAGCCGTCACCCGCCGCCTGCTCGGTGAACCGCCCGCCACCAGCATCGCTCAAGCCCTCGCGGCCCTGAAACCCGACCTTATTGGTCTGATCGAACAAGCCATTGCCGACGCGATCACCAGCGGCGCGGCGCAACCCCTGATTGCTCAATCGGTGCCGATCCCGCTTGCGGGCTTCGCGATGGCGGTGCCGGCGTTGCAGGTCGCCCCGTTGATTGTCAGCATCGCCAGCCAGGCCAAAGCCGATATTACCGCCACCCAGACCGCCTGGACCGCGCTTGGTGCCGCCTGCGGGATCGATATGCTGCGCAACGCGCTGGCCAGCACCCCCCCAATCGGCGCCTGGGGCGCACGCGCGCTTGCCGCCCTCACCGATGATTTATCGAGTATGCAAGCCAGTCTGACCGCTGCCTGCGTCACTCATCAACAAGACGCTGAAACCCTGCTCGCCGAGGCCGGTGCGCCCGCCACCGCCGCCCTCGCCCTCGCTCACGACGCGGCCCTCGTGCCCGATTTAGCTTCGCTCAGCGTCGCGGTTCGGGAATTGCAGCGCAGTCTCCACCCCAAACCCACCAACCCGGACGCTGGAGCGACGCCGCCGCCCTGACCGCCCGCGCGCCATCGGCGAACAGCGCAAAACAGGTCGCGCCCGACCCGCTCATGCGCGCCAGCAAACAATCGCTCTCGGCGCGCAACGCCGCCAGCACCGTGCCAATCACCGGTTCTAACGCCAAAGCGGGGGGCTCTAAATCATTGCCCAAGGCGGCCAAGCCCTGCGCCATCGCCGCCGCATCGGGCCAATGCGCGGGCAGGGAAGCGGGCTCGGAAAACCGGCCATCCAGTGCGCGAAAAATTTCTGCCGTGCTGACCGCGACGCCCGGATTGACCAGCACCATGCCAAAGCCCGGCAATCCCGGTGCCGCGCTCAACCGATCGCCAATTCCACCCATGCGCGCGGGCGCACTCGCCACGCAGACCGGCACATCGGCGCCCAATGACACCGCCAGCCCCTCGGGAATCGCACATCCCCACGCGCGCGCGGCCAGGCGCAGCACCGCTGCCGCATCCGCCGAGCCGCCGCCAATCCCCGATGCCACGGGTAAATTTTTGGTCAACCGAAACGCACCTTCGGCCCGCCGTCCCGCCGCCTCGGCCAAGCGCCGCGCCGCGCGCAGCACCAAATTATCCGCCTCAGCCGCCAATCCTGCCGCAAACTTCCCATCGATGTGCAAGCTCAAGGGGGCTGCTGGCACCAGTGCCACAGCATCGCCCACCGGCGGAAACACCGCCAGACTATCCAAATCATGCATGCCATTCGCCCGCCGCCCGGTGACGTGCAGAAACAAATTCACCTTCGCCCGCGCCTGTTCAACATCCGCCACCGGCTAAGCCCCACCTGCCGCCCCACCTGCCGCCCCACCTGCCGCCCGGTCTCGCTGCAATGCGGCGTCGATTTTCGCGCGCGCTGTGGGGTTGGGATGCAGACCCAGGGCCCGCGCCCATTGGTAGCGTGCGGCCAAATGCTGCCCCGCCGCATCGAAAATAGCGGCCAGATGCATGTTTACTTCCACATCATCCGGCGCATGTTCCACCGCGCCGATCTGCACCTGTAGCGCCTTCGCGATTTGTCCGCGCCGGTACAATGTATAACCCAAACTATCGATAATCGCGCCTTCATTCGGATCGACCTGCAACGCCTGCTCGATCAGCTTTTGCGCCGCACCCAAATGCTTGCCGCGCCGCGCCTCCGAATAGCCCAGATAATTCAACACGAAAGGCTGATCTGGCACCAACGATAAGGCTGCTTTCAGATCGCGCTGGGCCGCAGGCCAATTCCCGGCTTTATCCTCGGCAATCGCCCGGCCATAATATAACGTCCAGGCCGATGCGGGAGGTGCTACACCCAGCCGCCGCAACGCGGCACTATAATCGCGGATCGCCGCCGGATAATGCTTGCCATCGCGCTCGATATCACCTGCCATCGCCAAGGGCGCCGCGCTGGTGGGCACCGCCTTGGCCAGGGCCAGCAATACCGCCACCATTTGCGCCCCGTGCCCTTGATTGCCGGCAATTTGCGCCCGCTGCATCGCCGCCAGCGGATAGAGCGGGTCGCTTGGCGTCACCGCTTCAAGAATAGACTGGGCCTGCGCCGGATGCCGCGTCACCAGCGCGATATGCGCCCGCAACAGCCGCGCCGTTGCGAAATTCGGGCGCAAATGCAGGGCCGCATCCAATAAAATTTGTTGCAATACAATTTGTTGCGGCTGATTGAGCGCCGCCGCCAACGCCAAATAGGCCGCCGCCGCGCCATCGCGCGCCGTGCGCACCGGGGGGCGCCGCACGGTTTTGATCAATCCGGGCAAAGCGATGCGCAGTTGCGGATGGGCTGCCAAAAGCTGCCCCAGCAGCGCATCGGCCCGACCGCGATTGCCCTGCCGCGCCTGCCAGCTCGCCATCGCCTGCGCCATCAATAAATCGGGCGCACCGCCCTCGGCGAGTGCCTGGGTATAAAACCGCCCTGCCTCCGCTTCGCGTTGCCCAAAATCAGCCATCAGCCCGGCATGCAGGGCATAAATCGGTGCGAAGGGCACCCCGGCGCTCAACGGCTTTAGCCGCTCAATTGCTTGTTGCACATGCCCAGCATCCGCATCCGCCCACGCCACCAATAACGGTCGCAACAGCCCAAATGGCCCGGTTTTCGGCAGTTGTTTATAATGCAAGGCGGCCTGATCGCCGTGACCCTCAATCAGGGCTTGATCGCCCAGCACCATTGCGGTCAACGCCCCGCCCTGCAACGCCCCGCCCTGTAGGGATTGCGCCAAGGCCAGCCGGGTTGGGCTTTGCGCCACCAACGCTGCCGCGAAGGCCCGCGCCCGCAGCGACTGATTATTCGGATCGCGTTTCAATGCGCGGGCAAAATAGCGCGCGGCCCCCTGCACATCACCGCTACCGCCGGCATAATTCGCCGCGAGCAAATCCCCCACCAGCGCCCCGCGCGCATTCACCGCGCTCGCATTATTCTCGGCCGCGATTTGGCGCGGCGTGCCCGCAGCACAAGCGACCAATATCAGGCTCGCCAGCGGCATTAGCCGCAGCCACGGGTGAATGCTGCGCACATATCTCGGTTTCATCCCCACCTTATACAGCCGATGCGCCGCCTGCCAAACCGGCTTTTGGGGAACCCTCGCCGCCGACGCTTGTTGAAAACCCTGTCCGCGTCTATCCTGTTCTGGTCATGACCGATCATCAACAATCCCAACGCCCAACCGACCGTTCAACCGGCTATGTCGCTGAAACCGCTGGGATCCGCGTTGCGGTGCGCGCGTTTTTCCTGGCCGATCAATCGCGCCCGGATGAGCAGCATTTTCTGTGGGCCTATCGGGTGCGCATCGAAAATCATAATGTCAGCACCGTCCAATTAATGGCGCGCACCTGGCGGATCACCGACGCACGCGGCGCTGTGCAAACCGTGCAGGGTGATGGGGTGATTGGCGAACAACCCGTGCTCGATCCGGGAGATTCGTTCGACTATACCTCCGGCACCCCCCTCAAAACCCCCTCAGGTTTTATGAGCGGGACGTTTCACATGATTGTGGTTGATAGCGGCGAGAAATTTGACGCCGCCATTCCCACCTTCAGCCTCGATAGCCCGTTCGACCTGCATCAACTGCACTGACCACGTGCCCCGTATGCGGTTTGACCGATGAGAAAAGCGGGTTGCGGGTTATTCAACGCCAACCATATCCGTATTGAGGCCGGGATAACCGACACTAACCAGCCATGACCGCCGCGCTACGGATAGCCAGGGAGACATTTGGTGAATATCGAGACGTCAAAACGCAAGCTAACACGCCAGAAACAACCCAACCAGCCGAGCCGCGCCGAGGCCGAAGCGGCGGTCCGCACTTTGATCCGCTGGGCGGGCGATGATCCCGAGCGTGAAGGCCTGCTCGATACACCCTCACGCGTCGCGCGCTCCTATGAGCAGTTTTTCTGCGGCTACGAGGAAGATCCGGTTGCTATTTTGTCGCGCACCTTCGAGGAAATCGAAGGCTATGATGAAATCGTGCTGTTGCGCGACATTCGGCTGGAAAGCCATTGCGAGCATCACATGGTGCCGATCATTGGCGTCGCCCATGTCGCCTATTTACCGGCCAAGCGCGTGGTCGGCATTAGCAAATTGGCGCGCGTGGTCGATGCCTATGCCAAGCGGCTGCAAATTCAGGAAAAACTCACCGCACAAATCGCCAACACCATTAATGAGGTGCTGCAACCGCGCGGCGTGGCCGTGGTGATTGAAGCCGCTCACGAATGCATGTCGACCCGGGGCGTGCATAAAACCGGTGTGTCGATGGTCACCAGCCGGATGCTCGGTGTGTTTCGCGATGATCCCTCAACCCGGCGCGAATTGCTCGCGATGATGGCGAATCGGCGGATTAATACCGAGGGATAAGCAGGCCACTAAAACATGAATTTGCTAAAGCGTGATCGCGCGGTCCAGGCGTGCGCCCGCCCGCTTGGCCCCGATCAAGGGCAGCAGGGCCGCAAGTTCGGGCCCGTGACTGTCGCCGGTTAGCGCCAGGCGGAGCGGCATGAGCAGTGATTTACCGCGCGCGCCGCTGGCCGCCGTGACGGACTGGGTCCAGGATTTCCAGGTGGTTTGATCCCACGGCTCCGGCGGCAAAGTCGCGCGCGCCGCCCGCAAAATCGCCTGCGCTTCGGGCAATTCGGGCGCATCGATGCTGGCTTGCACCACCGTCCACCAGTGCCGCGCCTCGGACAGCAAATCCAAACTCCCGCGCACAGCCAGCCAGAACGCGGCGTCCGCCCCCTCGGGCAACCGATCCGCGACCTGCGCGTAATCGAGCTGGTGCAAATATTTGCGGTTCAGACTGAGGAGTTGTTTGGGGTCAAAGCGCGGCCCGCCACGGGAAAAATCCGCTAAATCGAACATCGCTGCTAATTCGGTCAGGGTTAGCGGCTCAGGATCCCGGCGCGACCCCAGCCGTGCCAAATAGCCGGCCAACGCCCCCGGCTCGATCCCATCGCGCCGCAATGTGCGCAGGGAAACGCTCGCCGCGCGCTTGGCTAATTTATCGCCCTGCACATCCGCCATCAGCGGCAAATGCGCAAAATCCGGCACCCGTGCTCGCGGCGCCAGCGCGCGCAACAAATCGATCTGGATCGCGGTATGGGTCAGATGTTCTTCGCCGCGAATGACCCGGGTTATCGCCAAATCAACATCATCAATCACCGAGGCGAATAGAGGCAGGGTTGTGCCGTCAGCGCGGATCAATACCGGATCGGACAGGCTGCCGAGCTTGATCTCGCGCCGCCCGAGCACCCTGTCATCCCAGCCGATGGACGCATCTGACAGGCGAAACCGGAAATAAGGCTGCTTGCCATTCGCCTCGGCGGCGGCCCGCTGGGCTGGGGTCAAGGACAGCATCGCGCGATCATAAATCGGCGGCAATTTGCGCTTGAGCCGCATCAGCCGCTTTGATTCCAGCTCCTCCTCGGTCTCGAAACACGGATAGAGTCGGCCCGACGCCTCCAGCTGCGCGGCCACCTGCCGATAACGCTCCAGCCGGTCGGACTGGCGGATTTTTTCGTCCCAATCGATGCCCAGCCACTGCAAATCCTGCTCGATTGCCGCCTCATAATCCGGGCGGGCGCGTTCGGTATCGGCATCATCGATGCGCAGCAAAAACCGGCCGCCGCTTTCGGCGCGCGCGGCGAGAAAATTGACCAGGGCCTGACGGGCGTGGCCTGCGTGCAAATAGCCGGTGGGGGACGGCGCGAAACGGACTTTAATCATGGGCTCTGTGCTAGCATGGCTTGCTTGCGCCGGACGAGTGGTGCATGGCCGGAAAATACGTCCTATATCCTGTCGCGCAGCATGAACGAAACGTGATCGGAGCGAATGTGAGCAGCGTTCTTGAAGCGGCCCCGCCCGCCGCCATCCCGGGACCATCCCCGACCCCTGCCCGCACCATCATGCCGGTCCTGCTCGGTATCAGCCTGTGTCACATGCTCAACGACATGATGCAGGTGCTGCTCCCGGCGATCTACCCGTTGCTGAAAGGCGGGTTTCATCTCGATTTCGCGCAAATCGGCCTGATCACCTTGGTCTATCAAGTGACCGGCTCGCTGCTGCAACCGCTGATCGGCCTTTATACCGATGCCAAGCCGGTGCCGTTCTCGCTGCCGGTCGGCATGACCATCACCATGACCGGGATTATTGGCCTCGCTCTCGCGACCAGCTATCTCGAACTTTTGTTCGGTGCGGCTTTGCTTGGGGTCGGCTCAGCGATTTTTCATCCCGAATCCTCGCGTATCGCCCGCGCCGCTGCCGGCAGCCGCTTTGGTTTCGCGCAATCGATTTTCCAGGTCGGCGGTAATTTCGGCCAGTCGCTCGGCCCGCTGCTCGCGGCGTTTTTTATTCTGCCGCGCGGCCGGGAAAGCATGGCCTGGTTCGCCATTGCCGCCTTGGTGGGGATTTCGATTCTCTCGGCCTTGAGCGTTTGGTCGCGCCGCCATGGCCGGGCTAAGCCGCGCGCGCGCGTGGTGGTCGATACCGGCCTATCGCCCGCCGCCGTGCGGCTGACCATTATTCTGCTGATTACCTTGATGGTTTCGAAATTCGTCTATTTGGCCAGCTTCAATTCCTATTATATTTTCTATTTGATCCACCGGTTTCATCTCTCGATCCGCGCAGCGCAAATCGATTTGTTTATTTTTCTGGGCGCGGCTGCCGTTGGCACGCTGATCGGCGGGCCGATCGGTGATCGGATCGGGCGCCGGGCGGTGATCAGGGTTTCGATCCTGGGGGTGCTGCCCTTTACCTTGGCGCTGCCTTATGTCGGGCTCACCGCGACCATTTTGCTGAGCGTGATGATTGGCCTGATTCTGTCCTCGGCTTTTTCCGCGATTTTGGTTTATGCTACTGAATTGCTGCCGGGGCGGATTGGCGCGGTGTCGGGCCTGTTTTTCGGCCTCGCTTTCGGCATCGCCGGAATTGGTGCCGCCGGTTTGGGGGTGATGGCGGACATGACCAGTATTACCGCTGTGTATCAGCTTTGCGCGTTCCTGCCGCTGCTCGGCATCGCTGCTCTGTTCCTGCCGGAGCTTCGAGCCTGATCGTTTGGAATTGACGCGCGATGCGCGCGGCAATGCAAACGTGAATCAGCCTCGCACTATAAGCCTAACGTTAGTTGAACCAGCCGGGATGCAGCACCGAGACGCCAAACATCAACCCGCTGGCGACGAGAAACACCGTTACCCCAATGCCCGCAATATTGCCGAGCACACCGTTGCGCGCAGGGCCCATCAAATCGCGATCATTCACCATGAGTAGCAAAAACAGCAAAGCGGGCGGCATTGCCAAGGTGGCCACCACGTTCACCAAAATGACGATTTCTTCGAGCGGCGCGCCGGGGATTAAGGTTAATGCGCCGGCCGATGCCGCCGAGCCGATCAGCACCGCATAAAACAGCCACCCATCACGCAGCCGGTTATTCAAACTATGGGTATGGCCGATCACCTCGCCAAAGGCATAGGCCGAGGCGGTGGCAATGGTCATCGCCGCGACCAGCCCCGCCTCAAAAATCCCGATCGCGAACAAGGCCGCGCCCCAATGCCCGACATAAGGGATCAGCGCCTGGGCGAATTGTGCCGCCTGGAAATTACCCGCACTGATGCCGTGGGCGGATAAAGGGGCGGTCGCGATGATCGCGGCAATCGCGAAGGCTGCGGCTAACACCGAGCCGATCAAAATATCCAGGCGCACATGGCGGACATCATGCAAAGTGAGACCCTTGTCGGTCACCGCACCTTGCTGGAAAAACAGCATCCAGGGCGTCACCGTGGCGCCGATATCGGCGATCATCAGCATGATCGATGAGGGTTTGAACCCGCCCGGCAGCGGCGACCAGGTGAGCAGCGCATGGGCGATTGCGGGCCCGTTGGGATGGGCCAACAGCGCCACCGGCACAAACAACGCATTGCCCAAAGCGAGGCCCAGAATAATGCGCTCCCAGCGCCGATAGCGCGCGGTGGAAATGGCGAACCCCATCACCCCCAGCGCACCGGCGACGGCGATCCAGGCTGGCACGCCGAAAAACCCCAATCCGGCGCGGATGCCGATAAATTCGGTGACCAAAGTGAGAAAATTCCCGGCGAGCAGATCGAGCATGGCAAAGCCGCCCCAGAACCGACCGAACCGGGCAAAAATCAATTCGGCGTGACCCTGGCCGGTCGCCAAGCCGACCCTGGCGGCCATTTCCTGCACCACCCAGGCCACGGCAAAGGTCATCACCACAAAAGGCAGGAAAAACCCGATGCCAAACTGCGCGCCGGTTGCCGCGTAGGATAACATGCTCGGCGCATCATTTTCGCCGAGAAACACCAGCACGCCCGGCCCGAGCACCAGCATCAGCACCCGCCAGCCGATCCCGCCCATGGATCGCCGCTGCTCAATCTGGCGCCGATCATGCGCCCGCTGGAAATCCTCGGGCGCCGGACCAGCCTGCTCCGGGGGCGTCATCCCGCCGCTCGCCGCAACACCATCACCACCAGAGCCAGCATCACCAGCACATAGAGCCGCAACGCCCAGAGCAGGGCGCGCAAGCCCCAGGACAAGTCACGCGCCGGCCAGACCGCCTGGCGCCGTTGCGCGTAAAACGCGGCACCCTGCTCAGCCATCGTTGGATTGATGTCCATGCTGCAAAATAAAGCCTTGGCTTCATTTTGGTCAAGGCTCCCGTCCTGGTTTGTTGGCGTTGCCGGATTTTGGGTGTAATCGAAATCATCGCACGGGAGCATTCGACATGGTGGCTGCAACAAATCGCGCTGAGCCGAGCTTGCCGCCACCCCCCACCCAAGCCAGGCGTTTCAGCAAGGCGCGCGAGGCCCAGGCGGTTGCTTTGCTCGAAGATTATGTCGAGTTGATCGCGGATCTCCTGGCGGTCCATGGCGAAGCCCGCCCGATTGATATTGCCCGGCGTCTTGGTGTCTCGCACCCGACGGCGGTGAAAAGCATCAACCGGTTAAAGCGTGAGGGGCTCGCCACCGCCCAGCCTTATCGCGGCGTGTTTCTTACCGAAGCGGGACAGGCGCTGGCAGAGCGCGCCCGGGCGCGACACCGTCTGGTGGTGCAGTTGCTCGAAGCGGTCGGCGTGCCGCGCGAAACCGCCGAGGCCGACGCCGAAGGCATTGAACATCACGTCTCGGACGTCGCCTTGCGCGCCTTCGCTCAGTTTTTGCGCACGCAACGGGCTGGGGCTTGATCAACGTAGGGTTGGGGGCGTCAGCGATCTAGCAACCGGCGGCGCCGCGCCGCGAATTCCGGTAGTGTCTCAGTTTGAATCAAGCTGAGATACTACCAAACCGAACAAATGCCTATCCGGACCCCGCGCCGTCTGGCGGTGCGTCGTTGCTATCTGAGGGTTTGATCCCAGCGGACGAAAGTTGCTCGGAAAGCAATTGCGATACGAGGGTGTGAAGTGGCGTCAGATCAAGATTCCCGGATGCGTTTGAGTGGTCCACGTTTTGCAAAGCCTTCACATATGCATCCCGATTGCGGCGTAGCAGTTCCGGCAGTATAATGTCGCCTGGGAGCCAAGCTTCAGTAGCAACACAAAGCACAAAATAAGCAGCCGCTCTAGCTGTCCGTCCGTTACCGTTGATAAACGGGTGTATGTGGTTGATGCGCCAGAGAACATATGTCGCAAGGGCTACCGGGTCCGCACTTCCCCAATGTCGATTGACCTGATTAACGAGGTCATCCATCAGAGCTTGAACGCGAAAATGATCTGGAGGCTCATATTCTCCCACACGCACACGGCAAGGACGAAACTCGCCCGCTGCTACATGCAGGCAAGCAATTGCATGATAATTCAGTGCTTTAATGATCGCTTGGGAGAGAAACGGGCGTTCAATTTCTAGCGATGCCAGCACCATAGACCGCAAGAAATCGTAATGTCGGTTTCCGTTTGCAATCTCTAATGTTTGATAAGCCGGTGAGGCCTCGCTGCCCGTGATTTCAAATAAGATCACCTATTCAGCTTTCCGTCCTTCCTGCTTGGCAAGGACGCGTTCCACGCGGTCTCGGGTCGCGCCATTTTTCTGCCCAAGAGATCCCATTACGAAGGAAATCCTTTGCGCATGTAGCTCAGCTTCGGTCAGTCGGCGACCAACTGATTGCCGAAGCGCTTCAAGCAGCGATTTATTCGTAGTAAGATTATCCATGATCATCCCCCTCAATCTTCGCACTTCTTATATAAGCGCATTTTTCAACACAAAAATTAACTAACGATGAAAAATGACTGTTGAGTCTTTTAAGCCACACGCTGAACTGGATCTCAAGCCGAAAATGCAGGAAAATAGGGATTCACCGGTCAGAAAATTAGCCCCCGATCACTCTGAGGCATTTTGCCGAGAAAATCCAAATATGAGGCGAAACGGTCTAGCTGCTCCCTTGGTAGCTCACTTTCCGGCCTGGTGGTGTACGGTTCCGTATCACGTCTGCGGCCCTCGCTTTCTCGCCAGGCGCCGCACCGTCAACACACGATAGCCCACCACTTCCAGGTAATGCTGCTGCTGACGCGTGCCCATTATCGCGGCGGGCGGCGGATCCAAATGCCACCGCACCGCTCGACCCTCATTGATGATCCGATTAACGCAAAACGACATCATTGTCGTGCGTTATCAGGCCTCTCGTCGCTAAGGGTGGAAAATTACCTTTGCGTTACAAAAATTATGTCCTGGCGCTAAACTACCATGGTCCCGCCATCGACTGCGAGGATTTGCCCGGTGATATGACCCGACGCCGCCGAGCAGAACAGCAAGGCCGCGCCCTTCAGATCACTGTCATTGCCGATTTTGCCGAGCGGGGTTTTGGCGATCACCTGCTGCTCGAACTGGCCGAGAATTCCCTTGGTCATTTTTGACGGGAAAAACCCAGGCGCGATCGCATTCACGGTAATGTTATGCGGAGCCCATTCGGCGGCCAAAGCGCGGGTTAGGTTCACCACCGCACCTTTGGAGGTGTTGTAGGGGATGGTGCCGGTAATATCGGGATGATGGCCGCGCAGACCGGCGATGGAGGCGATGTTCAGAATTTTCCCGGACCGCTGCGGGATCATCGAGCGGCGGGCAATCTCCTGGGTCAAAAAGAACAGGCGGGTGACGTTCAAATTCATCACCCGCGCCCAGGCATCCAGCGTGACCTCGGACGCGGGCGCCCCCCAGGTCGCACCGGCATTATTGACCAGGATATTGATCTCGCCATGGGCGGCGAGCACCGCGTCGGCCAAGGTTTGCGGGCCATCTTCCTTGCCCAGATCCACCGCATGGGCAGTCGCTTTCACGCCCAACTTGGTCAAATGCGCAATCGCCGCGTCAAGCTCGTCGGTTTTGCGCGCGGAGATGGCGATGGTCGCGCCGAACTCGCCGAGCGCCTCGGCGATCTGCAAGCCCAAGCCGCGCGATCCGCCGGTGATCAGCACCCGCTTACCGGTCAAATCAAACAAACTCTTCAAATCAGCCATCGCGTTTCCCCCTGATGATTATCGCACGACACGGCGCCCCGATTCTGAGCGAGGATTGACGATTCCGATACGCTCCTATCCAATAGACGGCAACCGGAGGAAACCAATGAGTATGACTGCTCTGCCGAACAGCTATCCGCTGCTGATTAAACAAATCCTGAAAATGCCTTTGGCCCAAGCCAGCCAGCGTCAGATTGTTTATCGCGGCGACCAACGGTTTTCCTATCCGCAATTTGCCGAGCGGGTGCATCGCCTGGCCGGTGCGCTCGATGCGCTGGGCGCGCAAGGCGGCACGACAGTCGCGGTGATGGATTGGGACAGTCATCGCTATCTCGAAGCCTATTTCGCGATCCCCATGTCAGGCTGTGTGCTGATGACCGCCAATATTCGCCTCAGCCCCGAACAAATCGCTTATACGCTCGATCATTCCGGGGCGGAAATTCTGCTGATCCATCGCGACTTCCTGCCGGTGCTTGAGGCGATCCGTGCGCGCCTGCCCAAACTGCGCCATCTGGTGTTGCTTGATGATGCGGGCGAGAATTCGCTGCCGGACGGTTTTACCGGTGAGTATGAAACCCTGCTCGCCGCAGCACCGGCCAAGCGCGACTTCCCCGATTTTGATGAAAACACCCAGGCGACCACCTTCTACACCACCGGCACCACCGGCCTGCCGAAAGGGGTGATGTTCAGCCATCGGCAAATCGTGCTGCACACGCTCGGCACCATGGCGACGCTGATGATGGCCGGGCTGAACGCGAAATTTTCGCGCGAAGATGTCTATATGCCGCTCACCCCGATGTTTCATGTCCATGCCTGGGGCTTCCCGTTCGCCGCCACCATGATGGGCATGCAGCAAATCTATGTTGGGCGTTTCCTGCCGGAGGTGGTGTTGAAACTGCTCGCCACCGAGCGGGTCACCATTTCCCATTGCGTGCCGACCATTATGCATATGATCCTGTCAGCACCTGCCGCGAGCGCGATTGATTTCAAAGGCTGGCACGTGATCATTGGTGGTTCCGCTTTGCCGCGCGCTTTGTGCGAAGCGGCGATGGCGCGTGGGATTGATATTTTTGCCGGCTATGGCATGTCGGAAACCTGTCCGCTGATGACCATGAGCCAGTTGCGCAGCACCACGCTTGATACTGCCACGGATCGCCGCGAAGCCGAAATCGCCACCCGCACCGCGGCCGGGCTGCCCGCCGTGTTCGTTGAAATCCGCATCGTCGATGAAGCGATGAACGACCTGCCGCGTGATGGGAAATCGATTGGCGAAGTGGTCACCCGATCACCTTATCTAACACCGGGTTATGCGAATAATCCAGAGGCCTCCGCCGCCCTTTGGCAGGGTGGCTGGCTGCATACCGGCGATTTGGGCATGCTCGATCCCGACGGCACGCTCCATATTGTGGATCGGCTGAAGGATGTGGTGAAAACCGGCGGCGAATGGGTGTCCTCAATTGGCATCGAGGATATTCTGCTGCAACATCCTGCGGTCGCCGAAGTGGCGGTGATCGGGGTTCCCGATGAGCGGTGGGGCGAACGTCCGCTTGCCGTCATCGTCCCCCGCTTGGGTCAGACCATCGAGGAGGAGGCGATCAAAGCCCATGTCCGCGCCCGCGCCGACGCGGGTGAAATTTCGCGCTATGCGGTGCCGGACCGGGTGGTTTTCGTCGAAGCGCTCGATAAAACCTCGGTTGGTAAACTCGATAAGAAAGCCATGCGCGCGCGCTTGGCCACGACGACGGTTAGCTAGAGTTGTTGAGCAGGCGCGGGCGAACCCGGCAAGGCCGCTCTGCGTCGGCGGGCCTTGTCATTCCGGTTCGCTTTGCTCATCCTGCACGATAATTCACCGTTCCGCCCCCTATATTCCTGACCACCCGCCTTGCCGAAAGTTGGATAACACTATGAAAATGCATGAAATTCGCGTCCATCCCTCAAAATCAGACCTCACCCGCGACGACCAGCTCGCCTGGAAGATCGCCCAGGTCGCCGCCGATAAGGTTGCGGTGCCGCGCGATGTTACCGCGATGATTGTCAATCGGATTATTGATAATGCCTCGGTCGCCATTGCCTCAGTCAACCGCCGCCCGGTGATCACCGCGCGTGACATGGCGTTGGCCCATAGCCGCCGTGGTGGTGCGACCGTGTTTGGCATGCCCGGGCGCAAAACCGTGAGCCCGGAATGGGCCGCCTGGGCCAACGGCACGGCGGTGCGCGAGCTTGATTATCATGATACGTTCCTCGCTGCCGATTATTCACATCCCGGCGATAATATCCCGCCGATTCTGGCCGTGGCACAAACCATGGAGCGCAACGGACGTGATTTGATCCGGGGCATCGCCACCGGCTATGAAATCCAGATCAATCTGGTCCGCGCGATTTGTTTGCATGAATGGAAAAAAGACCATATCGCGCATCTGGCCCCGGCCCAGGCTGCGGGGATTGGCACCTTGCTCGGCCTCAAGCCCGAGGTGATTTTCCAGGCGGTGCAGCAAGCCGTCCATGTTAGCTTCACCACCCGCCAATCGCGCAAAGGTGAAATCAGCTCGTGGAAGGCCTTCGCGCCTGCCCATGCGGGCAAGCTGGCGATTGAAGCGGTGGACCGGGCGATGCGCGGCGAAGGCGCACCGAGCCCGGTTTATGAGGGCGAGGACAGTGTGATTGCCTGGATGCTCGGCGGTAAAACGGCGACCTATCAGGTGCCGCTGCCGGAAAAAGGCGAGGCCAAGCGCGCGATCATGGACAGCTACACCAAGGAGCATTCTGCGGAATATCAAAGCCAGGCACTGATCGACCTCGCTTTTCGGATGCGTGAAAAAATCACCGATTTTGCCGCCATCAAACGCATTACCATCCACACCTCGCATCACACCCATTATGTGATCGGGACTGGCGCCAATGATCCGCAAAAAATGGACCCCAAAGCGTCGCGGGAAACACTTGATCACTCGATCATGTATATTTTCGCAATCGCTCTCCAGGATGGAAGCTGGCATCACGTTGATAGCTACGCGCCCAAGCGCGCGCAGCGGGCCGACACGGTGGCGCTTTGGCATAAAATCAGCACCACCGAGGATAAAAACTGGACCAAACGCTACCATTCCGCCGATCCGGCAGAAAAAGCCTTCGGTGGCCGCGTGGAAATCGAGTTCAATAATGGCTCGGTGCTGACCGACGAACTCGCGGTTGCCAATGCCCATTCGCTGGGGGCGCATCCGTTCGAACGCGCTGATTACATTCGGAAATTCGAAATTTTGACCGAGGGGTTGATCACGCCGCGCGAATCGGCCCGGTTCCTCGAAGCGGTGCAGGAGCTGCCTGATTTGCCCGCAGGCGAGCTGGACCGCCTCAACGTGGCGATGCCGGCGAATGCCGTGCAGCACGGCAAGGCCGGTATTTTTTGACCCTAGAGCAACATCCGATCAAATGGACTCATCTGATCGGATAAAGTTGCTCGCCAATACAATGATATAGAGCATTATCCGTGAGGCGATGCGAACGGAAAATGCTCTAATGTCCGACAGGAGCCACGCATGAGCGAACCCACCGCGTTCAAACCGAAGAAATCTGTGGCCCTGTCGGGCGTTACCGCTGGTAACACCGCGTTATGCAGTGTCGGGCGCACCGGCAATGACTTGAATTATCGGGGCTATGATATTCTTGATATTGCCGAGACGTGCAGTTTCGAGGAAATCGCGCATCTATTGATCCACGAAACCTTGCCGACCCGCGCCGAGCTGGTGGCGTATGAGACCAAATTGCGCAGCCTGCGCGGCATTCCGCATTCGGTTCGCCTTATGCTTGAAGCGTTGCCGGCGGCGACGCACCCGATGGATGTGTTGCGCACGGGGGTCTCGGCGTTAGGGTGCGCTTTGCCTGAGGCGCATGATCACAGTCAGGCCGGGGCGCGGGATATTGCGGATCGGCTGATCGCCTCGCTCGGCTCGATGTTGTTTTATTGGTATCATTTCGCGACCAATGGCAAACGCATTGATGTCGAAACGGATGATGCCACCGTCGCTGGGCATATTTTGCACTTATTGCACGGCAAGCCTGCCTCGGCGGACTGGGTGCGGGCGATGCACACCTCGTTAATTTTATACGCCGAGCATGAATTCAACGCCTCCACCTTCGCCGCGCGCGTAGTGGCGGGCACCGGGTCGGACCTCTATTCCGCGATCACCGGCGGGATCGGCGCGTTGCGCGGGCCAAAACATGGCGGTGCGAATGAGTTCGCGTTCGAGGTGCAGAAACGCTACGCCACACCCGATGAAGCCGAGGCGGATATTCGCCGCCGGATTGAGGCGCGGGAAGTGATTATCGGGTTTGGCCATCCGGTGTACACCATCGCCGATCCGCGCAATGGGGTGATCCGCCGGGTTGCTGAAAAACTCTCGAACGATGCCGGTAACACCAAAATGTTCGACATCGCCGCGCGGTTAGAGACGGTGATGTGGGACGCGAAAAAAATGTTTCCCAATCTCGATTGGTTCAGTGCCGTCTCCTATCATATGATGGGGGTACCAACGGCGATGTTTACCCCGCTTTTTGTGATAGCGCGCACCACCGGCTGGTCCGCGCATGTGATGGAACAGCGGATTGACAATAAAATCATCCGACCCGCCGCCAACTATATTGGCCCGGAAAATCGCCACGCCGTCCCGCTTGATCAGCGCGGGTGAAAGAACCGCATGACCTACCTCACCGCTGCCACCCTCCCGCGCGAGCCTGCTGGCGATCGGTTTCGGGCGTTGCTGAACCGGCCTCAGATTTTGGGAATTCCGGGCGCGCATAACGGGCTCGCCGCCCAGCAGGCGCGCGATGCCGGGTTCGAGGCGTGTTATTTATCGGGTGCGGCGATGACCGCCTCGATGGGCTTGCCTGATTTGGGCATTATCACCGTCGATGAGGTGTGTTTTTTCATCCGTCAGGTCAGCCGGGCTTCCGGGCTGCCGGTTTTGGTCGATGGCGATACCGGCTATGGCGAAGCGCTGAACGTGATGAATATGGTGCGCGCTTTCGAGGATGCAGGCGCTGCGGCGGTGCATATCGAAGATCAGATCCTGCCGAAAAAATGTGGGCATTTGAACGATAAAAAATTGGCCCATCCCGATGATATGGCTGCCAAAATCGCGGCGGCGGCACAGGCAAGGCGGCATCTCTATCTGATTGCCCGGACCGATGCCGCTGCGAGCGAAGGCATTGAGGGTGCGGTTTCGCGGGCGAAACATTATCTGGCCGCCGGGGCGGATGCGATTTTTCCAGAAGCCTTGCATAGTGCCGCGATGTTTCGTGAATTTGCCGCGCGCATGGATGGCGCGCCCTTGCTCGCCAATATGACCGAGTTTGGCAAGACGCCGTTTTTCACCAAAGACGAATTCGAGGCGATGGGCTATCGGATGGTGATCTGGCCGGTGACCTCGCTGCGGGTGGCGGCCAAGGCGGTGGCAAAACTATACACAGCGATTGCCACGGATGGCGGCGCGCAGAACCAGCTTGAGGCGATGCAGACCCGCGCTGAGCTTTATGCCACCATCGGTTATGATGATTTCGAGGCGCTGGATCACTCGATTGTCAAAACCATCACCCCGCACGGCATGCCGCAAAATTGACGCCCGGTTCGAAAGTTGACCCCATGGCCCCCACAAGCGAAGCCGACCCACAATTTGATTTGACCGAGGCGCAGCGTGCCATTCGTGAGATGGCGCATGGCTTTGCCGCTGAGCATTTGGCCCCGCATGCGTTGGACTGGGATGAGCGTCGGCATTTTCCGCTTGATGTGATCCGCTCGACCGCTGCCCTCGGGATGGGTGGGATTTATGTGCGCGAGGATGTGGGCGGCAGCGGGCTCGGCAGGCTTGATGCGGCATTGATTTTTGAGGCACTCGCCACCGGCTGCCCGGCGATCTCCGCCTATATTTCGATCCATAACATGGTTGCCTGGATGATCGACCGGTATGGCAGTGAGGCGCAGCGTCAGCGTTTTCTACCAAGCCTGACCAGCATGGAATTGTTGAGCAGCTATTGCCTGACCGAGCCGGGTGCCGGGTCCGACGCGGCGGCGCTGAAAACCCGCGCGGTGCGCGAGGGTGATTTCTATGTGCTCACCGGTGTGAAACAATTTATTTCGGGGGCGGGTGCCACTGATCTTTATTTGGTGATGGCGCGCACCAGCGATGACGGCGCGCGCGGAGTTTCGTGTTTTTTGATTCCCAAATCTGCTAAAGGTTTAAGCTTTGGCGCCAATGAACGCAAAATGGGCTGGAATGCGCAGCCGACCAGACAAGTGATTATGGATCAGGTGCGCATCGCGGCCGATCATCGGATTGGCGCGGAAGGCGATGGTTTTCGGATTGCGATGAGCGGGCTTGATGGCGGGCGGTTGAATATTGGCGCCTGCTCGCTCGGCGGTGCGCAGGCCGCACTTGACCGAACCTTGCCCTATTTGCGCGAACGCACGGCCTTTGGCAAAAGCCTGGCAGCGTTTCAGGCTTTGCAGTTTCGCTTAGCCGACATGGCAACCACCCTGGAAGCGGCGCGCATCTTTTTGTGGTTTGCTGCGGCAGCGATGGACCGGCGTGATCCGCGCGCGACCAGCCTGTGCGCGATGGCGAAGCGAATGGCGACCGATACCGGTTTCGATGTTGCTAATCAGGCGCTGCAACTTCACGGCGGCTACGGGTATTTGGCCGATTACGGCGTGGAGAAATTGGTGCGCGATTTGCGCGTGCATCAAATTCTCGAAGGGACCAACGAGATTATGCGGGTGATTATTGCCCGTGGTCTGCTGGCAGGCAACGCATGACCGACAGCCCAGCCGATGTGCAATGCCGCGTGGTGGGGCGGATTGGGCGGATCACGCTGGATCGGCCACGGGCGCTGAATGCGCTGACGCTGGACATGGTGCGGTTGATCGATGCGGCCTTGGTTGATTGGGCGCAGGATCCGGCGATTCTGGCGGTGTTAGTTGACGGGGCGGGGCCGCGCGGGTTTTGCGCGGGGGGCGATATTCGCAGCCTGTATGAGGCGGCGAAAGCTGATGATTTGAGCATGCCGAAAGCGTTTTTTGCCACCGAATACCGGATGAATGCGCGCATCGCTTCATTCCCGAAGCCCTATATTCCGATCATGGATGGCATTGTGATGGGCGGCGGCATCGGGCTGTCCGCGCACGGCAATTACCGGTTGGTTACGGCGCGGGCGATGCTCGCGATGCCAGAGGTGGGGATTGGGTTCATTCCCGATGTCGGCGGCACGTTTTTACTGGCGCGCGCGCCGGATCAGCTTGGCACCCATGCGGCACTGACAGCGGCGCGGCTGAGCGGGGCGGATGCGATGATGTTGGGGCTGGCTGATCGGATGATCGATGCTGAACGCATTGCCTCGCTGATCACCAACATCGAGCAATGCACCAATTTGGATGAGTTGGATCGGTGCATTGATCGCGTTACGACCACGCCCGAGGCCGGGTCGTTGGAGGCTGATCGTGCTTGGATCGCGCGCTGTTATCAGGGTGATCGGATCGAGGAGATTCTCGCCGCACTTGATGATGCCGGGATTGCTCATGCGCAGGCTGCCGCTGATAATTTGCGGAGCCAATCACCCTTGGCGCTCAAGCTGACCTTGCGGGCGTTGCGCCATGCGGCGGTGGTGGGGAACCTGCCCGCCTGCCTTGATCAGGAATATCGGATTGCGCTGCGCTGTATGCGCAGCCACGATTTTATCGAAGGCGTGCGCGCGGCGGTGATCGACAAGGATCGCAGCCCGAAATGGCAACCGGCAGCGCTCGATCAGGTGACTGCGACCCTGCTTGATCCGTATTTCGCACCGCTGGGTGATGAAGAACTAGGCTTGTCCCGCTCGTTATTTTGACGGAGGCCGTGATGACCAGCTTCGCTGAGGCCCGCGCTTTACTGCTCGCGACGCGCACCGATTATGATGCGGCGATGGCGCAATTCCGCTGGCCTGATCAACAAAACTTCAACTGGGCGCTGGATTGGTTTGATGCGGTGCTGGCGACTGACCCGGCCTATCGTGACCAGCCGGCACTCTGGATTGTCGATACCGCGCAGGGGGGTGAGCAGAAAATCAGCTTCGCTGAAATGCGGGCGCGCTCAAATCAGGCGGCAAATTTCCTGCGCGGGCTCGGTCTGCGCAAGGGTGAACGGGTGATTTTGCTGCTGGGCAATGTGGCGCCGCTGTGGGAAATCATGCTGGCCTGCATGAAGCTTGGCGTGGTGGTCATCCCGGCAACAACGCTGCTCACGCCTGATGAATTGCAAGACCGGCTTGAGCGCGGGCAAGCACGGGCGGTGATTACCACCGCTGATCAGCTCGGCAAGTTCGCCGGCCTCGCGGGCGATTATTTGAAAATCATTATCGATGGCACAACGATCCTCGATACCGTTCGCTACGATACTGCCGATCAGAGCATGGAATTTGTTACGACTGAGCCGACCCGCGCCGATGATGATTTATTGCTCTATTTCACCTCGGGCACGACCGCGAAGCCGAAACTGGTTTTGCATACGCATCGCTCATATCCGATTGGCAGCCTGTCGACCTTGTATTGGATTGGCTTACAGCCGGGTGATATTCATTTAAATATTTCCTCGCCCGGCTGGGCGAAACATGCCTGGAGTTGTTTTTTCGCGCCCTGGAGTGCGGGGGCGTGCGTGTTCATTGTCAATCAGCCACGCTTTGAGCCGAAAGCGCTGCTGGATCAGATTGTTCGCTGCAAGGTTAGCACCTTGTGCGCGCCGCCGACGGTTTGGCGGCATTTGATTCAGCTTGATTTGACCGGCTGGGCTGTGGGCTTGCGCGAAATTGTCGGTGCGGGGGAACCGCTCAACCCGGAAATTATCGAGCATGTGCGCCGCTGCTGGAACATTACCATCCGGGATGGCTATGGTCAGACCGAAACCACCGCGCAAATTGGCAACACGCCGGGGCAGGTGGTGAAGCCGGGTGCGATGGGTCGACCATTACCGGGCTACAATATCCGATTGCTCGATGCGGCCAATGATGGCGTTAGCGAAGGCGAGGTGGCGATTGATTGCCGCGATGGCGCACCGGCCGGGCTGATGCGCGGCTATATCGATGCGCTGGATGGTCAGCCGCGCGGCGTTGATCGGCCGTTTTATCGCACCGGCGACGTCGCACAGATCGACGGAGAAAAATATTATTTTTTTGTTGGCCGGGCCGATGATGTTTTCAAATCATCCGATTATCGGATCAGCCCGTTCGAGTTGGAAAGCGTGCTGATCGAGCATGAGGCGGTGGCCGAAACGGCGGTGGTGCCCCGGCCCGATCCGGTGCGGCTCGCTGTGCCAGTGGCGTATGTGACGCTGATTGAGGGTGTGCCAGCGGATTATGATACGGCGTTATCAATTTTTCGCCATTTGAATGCGCGGCTCGCGCCGTTCAAACGGGTGCGAATTTTGCGGTTCACCGCTGACTTGCCGAAAACGATTTCCGGGAAAATTCGACGGGTACAGCTGCGCCAAGCCGAAGCGGCGCCGAGCTTACCCCATGATTATGTTCAGTTCGCCGAGGCTGATTTTCCTGATCTGCGCGCGCTCACCGATAACCCGTCCCAGCAACAATAAGGATCAAATTATGCATATCGCCAAAAGCAGTTTTCTGGTTACCGGTGGCGGATCGGGCCTAGGCGGTGCCACGGCGCGCGCTTTGATTAATCGGGGCGCTAACGTGATGATTGCCGATGTGAATGATGCGGCGGCCAGCGCCCTTGCCGCTGAGCTTGGCCCACAGGCGCGCTTTATTCATACCGATGTTACCAGTGAGGCCGATGGTGCGGCGGCGGTGGATGCCATCCTCGCGCAGTTCGGGGCGCTGCATGGGTTAATCAACTGTGCGGGTATTGGCATTGCCGCGAAAGTGGTGGGCCGCGAGGGTGCGCATCCGCTTGATCGATTTGCGCGGGTGATTAACGTCAATTTGATCGGCACGTTTAACATGATCCGGCTTGTTGCTAACGCAATGACCAAGGCTGATCCGAATGTTCTTGGTGAGCGCGGGGTGATTATCAACACCGCGTCAATCGCGGCCTATGATGGGCAGATTGGTCAGGCGGCTTATGCGGCCTCGAAAAGCGGGGTTGTTGGACTGACCTTGCCGATTGCCCGTGAATTAGCGAGTTCGGGCATCAGGGTGGTGACGATTGCGCCGGGAATTTTTGCAACGCCGATGATGGCAGGCTTGCCGGAAGCCGCACAAGCCTCACTGGGCGCGTCGGTGCCGTTCCCCGCCCGTTTGGGTCAGCCGGATGAGTTCGCAGCCCTGGCCTGCCATATTTGCGAGAACATGATGTTGAACGGAGAAACCATCCGGCTGGATGGCGCGCTGCGCATGGCACCGCGTTAGAGCCCGATCAACTCATTTCGGTCAGGCGTAAAAAGGAGCGAAAAAATGGCGATTGATCCGGTGGTGATTGTTGGGGCGGCGCGCACGCCGATGGGCGGGTTTCAGGGCGTGTTCAAGGATGTTGCGGCACCGGCCCTGGGCGCCTGCGCGATTGCGGCGAGCCTGGCGCGCAGTGGCGTGGCGGCGGGGGATATCGATGAGGTGTTGTTTGGCTGTGTGTTGCCGGCGGGGTTGGGCCAGGCCCCTGCCCGGCAAGCAGCACTCGGCGCGCATCTGCCGCTTGCTGCGGGAGCGACGACGATAAATAAAATGTGCGGATCGGGCATGAAGGCCACCATGCTCGGCTATGACGCGCTGGCGGCGGGCAGTGCGAAAATCGTGGTGACCGGCGGGATGGAGAGCATGTCCAATGCGCCCTATTTGCTGGATCGTGCGCGCGCGGGCTATCGGCTCGGGCACGGCGCGGTGATTGATCATATGTTTTTCGATGGGCTGGAGGATGCGTATGATAAAGGGCGGCTGATGGGCAGCTTCGCTGAGGATTGTGCCCAAAGCTACCAATTCAGCCGCGCGGCCCAGGATGAATTTGCTCTCACCTCGTTGGCGCGGGCGCGGGCCGCGCAGGACTCTGGCGCGTTTGCGGGGGAGATTGCCCCGGTTGACACGCGCGCCGGGCCGATCAGCGTCGATGAGCAGCCTGGCAAAGCGAGGCCAGAGCGGATCCCTGGGCTCAAACCGGCGTTTCGCGCCGATGGCACGGTGACGGCGGCCAATTCAAGCTCGATTTCGGATGGGGCGGCAGCGCTGATTTTGATGCGCCGATCCGAGGCCGAGCGCCGGGGTTTGACGCCGCTCGCCACGATTATCGGCCACGCGACGTATGCGCAGGCCCCCAATCTGTTCACCACAGCACCAATCGGGGCGATCAATCGATTGTTCGAGCGCACCGGCTGGACGCGCGATCAAGTAGATTTGTTCGAGATTAACGAGGCCTTTGCCGTGGTCGCGATGGCGGCGATGCATGATTTGTCGCTGCCGCATGATCGTGTGAATATTAATGGCGGCGCCTGTGCGCTGGGTCATCCGATTGGCGCATCGGGCGCGCGGATCATTGTGACGTTGCTCAGCGCCTTAGCGCAGCACGGGCTGAAACGCGGCGTTGCCGCTTTATGCATTGGCGGCGGCGAGGCGACAGCGATGGCGATTGAGCGCGCGGCATAAGAGGCATCTTGCCAGCGCGTCGCGCCCCGGCTAAGTCGCGTTGGCGGGCGCGTAGCTCAGCGGTAGAGCACTGCCTTGACATGGCAGGGGTCACAGGTTCAATCCCTGTCGCGCCCACCAGTAATTTCAATGGGTTACTGGTGGATACCGCCTCCACTCTAAAATCATAGCAACCATATAGCTACCAGCCTTTGTACGATGCTCAGGTCAATCTGGCCTCTTGGGGTATGGGAGCAGTGCGAAACAGGCGTCCATGTGACTCCGAGCATGATCATACGACGTGCGGTGAACTCGGGTAATTACACGAATGGCTAAAACCCTATTTTTGCCCGGTGCCGGGGAAAGTGCTTTGTTCTGGCAGCCTGTAATTAGGAGCTGTTCAGGTCTGCCGTTGACGGCGAAGACGGCGCAAAAGCTGCTTAAGCATATGAACTTCGCTTGGGTCCAAATCCTTGAGAGCGTTTGCCTCGCTCGCTTTCAGTATAGCAACGATTTCGACCACGGCTTGGCGGCCACTGGCCGTCAGACGGATTTCATTTGTGTCGGTTAACGGCAAATCGGCCTGAACAAGGCCGCGTTCGCTAAGATCCGCAAAGGTGGCTGTGGTGATGGAGCGACCATGCGCTGCGCCGAGGGCGACGATGTCAGCAGGCGAAAGGCTGGTCCTGCGTCCAAGGATGCTCAGAACCGCGTAGCCTTCATCGGTCCAGCCGCGACGGTGACGTTCGACGATCGCCTCGCGCCTGATCATGAAATAGACGGCTGAAAGATGATCGAGCAGATCGTCTTGTGATAAGCCGCTCTCAGTATCGTCCAAAACGACCGGCCGGACTGTGTCGTTCTGTAGCAACATGCCATACCGGCCACCGTGAAATACCAGGGGGGCGCGTTTGGTATGGCTGAAATCAAGGATTTCACCAACGAAAATGACGTGGTCGCCGCCCTCATATTGGTAGGCTTTCCGGCAGACGAACCGCGCCATACAGTCGCTTAACAGGGGGATCGCGTCAGGGCCGCGTTCGACCCTGGCGCTCACGAATCTATCGATCCCTTTGGTGGCGAACCGTGCCGACAGCGCCTCCTGCCCTGCCGATAATATATGCACGGCGAAATGCGCGCTGTTGCGGAAGACGTCGATGTTGGATGACGTCTCCGCTAGGCTCCAGAGCACCATCGGCGGCGTCAGCGACACCGACGAAAAGCTGTTGGCCGTCAACCCGACATCGACGTCGTCAGCTCCCCGCGTCGTGACGATGGTGACGCCTGTGGTGAAAGACCCGAAGGCGTTGCGCAGGTCGCGGCTGTCGAAACGAGGCGTGCCGTTAGCAATCATAGTAGCCGTCCTGTCGTTACACCGTTCCATGATGCGCGCGCGGTCGGGGGTCTGGATTGAGGCAATTATCACATCACCGATCCGCACGCAGTGAACCTTAAGAGCGTTTTCCGTTCGCTTTGGCTCACGAACAACGCTCTAACCTTATTGTGGGCGGGCAACTTTATCCGATTAAATGAGTCCATTTGATCGGATGTTGCCCTAGAACACCTTGCCGAACTCGATCTGGAAAATCACATTGTTCTTGAAGCCACCGCGAACCCGCACGGT
>JAJZEG010000103.1 GCA_021828605.1 Pseudomonadota bacterium
GGATCGGCGGTGGCGCCGCCGGTGCCATCCGGGCCGATGCAGTTGAGCGCACGGGCGATGATCCGCGCCGTGGTGGTTTTGCCGACGCCGCGCACCCCGGTGAACATGAAGCCATGGGCGATGCGGTTCATCGCGAAGGCGTTGCGCAGGGTGCGGACCAGACCTTCCTGGCCGATCAGATCGTCAAAATTGGTCGGGCGGTATTTGCGGGCGAGCACCCGGTAGGCCGGGGCGGATTCGGGGACCGGCGGTGCAGGCTCATCGCCGAACAAAGATGGGCCTGGGTTCGGCGCTGGCGGATCATCATCGAATAAACCGGCCATGGGCTCCGCGTGGTTTGGATTGATGGGTGGGAGACCGGATCAACGACCCGTGCGGAAACTCGTTGCGGCTGCTGCCTTCCGGCCCTGACCGGGTTGGCGAGACGCCCGTCCGCGACCGATCTCCCGGCGTTGATATCGGATGTTTGGGCGCGCTTGGCAAGGCGGGACCGGTCAGGGGGTGGTTTTGGTGACCTCGATGGCGACTTCGTTGCGGCGCAGGAACGGCAAGGTCCAAGGCGGGTCGTAAAACCAGGCGGTCGGGGTGCCGGTGGGGTGCCAGGGTGAATTGATCAGTGATCGCAGCAAAATGGCCTGTTTGGCGGCGATGGCGCGCGGGCTCCGGCTGCCGGTAAAGCGCAGCACCGCATAATCGGCGGCGGGGACGCTGACCAGATGGATTTGCGGATTGTTGGGGATCGGCAGGGTTTCGAGCGTGTCGCCTGCGGGCATGAAAAAGCGGATGGTCCAGCCTTGCGGGGAACGGGATTGCGAGACGGGTGCGGTCATCGCGATTTTGGTGGCACTCGCCTGGGAATGGCTATTCGCGTTGGTCGCGCTCTGCGCGAGGTTATTCGCGTTGGTCGCGCTCTGCGCGAGGTTATTCGCGTTGGTCGCGCTCTGCGCGACGGGTGCGGTCATTGCGATTTTGGCGGCGCTGTGATTGGCGCCGAAAATATAGGCGGCGAGGCGGCGAAAACCCTGGTAGCGGGCGGTCTCGGCGCTGGTATCGAGGGTGGTTTCGGCGGCGATGCGTGGCGCGTACTGGCGAATTTCGACCGGTCCGAGATGGCTGATTACGCTGAATTTGGGCTCGGGCGTGCCAGTGCGAATGCCGAACACCGAGCAGGCCGAAAGGGCTAAGGTGGCGAGCATGGGCAGTACCAGGATTGGTTTCATAACAGACAGATAAATGGGCCCGATGGCGCGCTGGGGCAAGGTGCTAGAGAAGAGCCAGACGGTCTGTAAGCCGGGTTTTGTCCGTGCGTTGCCGCACGGGGCGACCATTCCTCTGGGATGCGCATTGCTGCGCACCTCGCGCGACCAACCCGGGTGACGGGTCGAAACATCCCTGCGACCATGATCACTCACGCCGCCGGCCACCCCTATTCGGTCTTGCTCCCGGTGGGGTTTACCCTGCCGCGACCGTTACCGGCCACGCGGTGCGCTCTTACCGCACCGTTTCACCCTTGCCTGCGGGCTTGCGCGCACAGGCGGTTTATTTTCTGTGGCACTTTCCCTGGGGTCGCCCCCGCCGGTCGTTAACCGGCACCGTTGTTCCGTGGAGCCCGGACTTTCCTCCATCACGACCGCAAGGATCGCAACAGCGGTCGCCCGACCGTCTGACCTGCCGGTCATGGCGCAGGCTGGAGATGACGTCAAATTCTAGTGTCCTGCGGTGCTCAGGATCGCGTGCAGATTGCGACCAGCAATATCGAGCACGCTGGCATCGCCACTGACCATCAAGGCGGCGATGGTGCCATCAATCAGCAGGAGCAACTGACGGGCGAGTATAGGCGGTTCGGCATAGCCCGCATCGGTGGCGCGCTCGGCAAGGCGGGTGAGGATCGCGCGGTGATGGTCGCCCGCGAGTTCGCGCAGCCAGGGTTCGGTTTTACGGTGCTCGGCAATGGTGTTCATCAGCGCGCAGCCGTGGAATTGGCCGCTATGGAACCACGCGGCGATGGCAGGGATAATTGCCTGCAGCGCCGCCGCCGGGGTTGCTGCATCCTGATCAAGCCGGGTGAAAAAATTCTGGCGCCAATCGGCGGCTTCGGCGAGCAGCACCGCACGCAATAAGGCCTGTTTGGAGCCATAGCGCGCATACAAGGTCATTTTTGAGGCACCTGCCTCGGCTAAGATCGCGTCAATCCCCGTTGCGTGCACACCATCGCGGCAAAATAATAGGCGGGCCGTGTCGAGAATTCGCATATGCGGGGGGCTATCCACCGTCTCTGCCTCAATCATCGTCTGGTCGGTCCGAGATTTGGGCATTTATTGTCCAACTTGTGGGGTAAATGGTTAAAAAATAGGCTGGTGCTGGATCGGGCACGATCAACAGCCCCGATTATGGCAGAAAAAACGAGGTGATTCCAGCATTCTGTGCGGCGATGATCGGCGGTCGGTGTTGGCATGAGTATTGCTTCGTAAAGGTCAGCGATCAACAGACAGACCGTTCTGTCTTGTTCCGAACCGAGCTTGGCCGGACCAACCGAGATCAGACCAAAGGAAACTGTGATGAGCCCATCAGCACCTGCACCCACCGCGATGATTTCATGTCTGGAGCCGATTGATCGGGCCGGGCTGGAAGCGTTGATTGCCAAAGGCAAGGCCGATCCGGGGGCGATTAAAACCCTGAAATGCAAAACCATCGCCGAGGGACGGTTTCGGCATTTGAACATGATCCGCGATTTGCCGCCTTATATTGTTGATGAGCCGCCGGGATTGCTCGGCGATGACACCGCGCCGAACCCGTCAGAGGCTGCGTTGGCGGCGCTGGGCTCATGTTTGGCAGTGGGAATTCATGCCAATGCGGTGGCGCAGGGCCTGGTTATTCAATCGTTGGCGCTCGATTTGGAGGCCGATATTAACATCACCGCCGTGTGGGGCACCGGCGATGTTTCGCCTAAGCCGGTTGGTTTTGATGCGGTGCGGGTGCAGGTGCATTTGCAGGCGGATGCGCCGCAGGAGCGGATCGACGCGTTGATTGCCCACGCGACCCGCTGGTCGCCGGTCGCGAACACCTTCACCAAGCCGGTGGCCCTTGATGTAAAGGCCGGCTGAGATGGACGGCGATCTGCGCGCCTTGCGAGCCGATCCGATTGCGGCAGGCTTCCCCGATGCGTTAGCGGCAGAGGTGCGAGCCCTGCGGGCGATGGCGGGGATCACCGATCGCGAGGGGGTTTATCCGCGCGCGGCGCTGGAACGGCTGGGTGCAGCGGGGGCGTTTGGGTTGCATCTGGCGGCTCAGAGCCGGAGAGGAAACGCCTCGTTAGATGGGGCGATTGAAGCGATGGCGCTAGTTTCGGCCTCCTGCATGTCGAGCGGGTTTTGTGTGTGGTGCCAGGATAGTGCTGGCTGGTATTTGGAGCAGACCGATAATGCGGCACTGCGCGCCCGTTTGCAGCCCGATATCGCGGCCGGAAAAATAATGGCGGGGACGGGCCTGTCCAATCCGTTGAAGGCGCTGGCAGGCACTGAGGCGTTTCGGCTGCGCGGTGAGCGGGTGGCGGGGGGCTATCAGGTGTCGGGGATTTTGCCCTGGGTGTCGAACCTGGGAGATGGTCATTGGTTTGGGACCATGATCGAGCGGGCGGATGATCCGGACCATAAGTTTATGGCGATGGTGCAAATTGGCCAGGAGGGTGTGTCGATCCGGCAAAATGCGCATTTCATTGGGCTGGAAGGCACGGGCACTTATGCGGTGTTGTTTCGGCGCGCGTTCATCGCAGATGAGCAAATGTTAGCCGATCCGCTCGGCGATATGGTGGCGCGAATTCGGCCTGGCTTTGTGTTGTTGCAAACCGGCATGGGGCTCGGGGTGATTGCGGCGGCCATCGGGTCGATGCGCGAGGCGGATGAGCGCCAGGGTGATTGCAATGCCTATTTGCCGCTGCGGGCGGACGAGGCGGAGCAGCGCTTGGCCCGGTTGCGGGGCGTGATCGCGGCACTCGCGGCGACCCCGCTGGAGCGAAGTTCGGGATATCGGCGCGCCGTGTTGCAGGCACGGCTAGAGGTTTCTGAGTTCTGCCTGGAGGTGAGCCAGTCCGCCGTGCTGCATTGGGGTGCGAGCGGGTATTTGCGGGAGTCGGTGATTGATCGGCTGGTGCGCGAAGCCTGGTTCGTTGCGATCATCACGCCATCGATCCGGCAGTTGCGGCGCGAAATAGCGCTGGCGAGCGGCGCTTAGATGATCCAGATCGCCGTGATTGACCCGGCGGGCGAAACCCATCGGCTGCAGGCGCAGCCGGGCGCCAGCCTGATGCAGGTGGTCCGCGCGGCGGGGCTGCCGGTGCGCGGCGAGTGCAATGGTTCGATGGCCTGTGCGACCTGCCATGTGATTGTGGTGCCGCATTGGGCGGCGCTGATCCCCCAACCGACCGAGGATGAGGAGGCGGTTTTAGATACGTTGTTCAATATTTCAGCGACGTCGCGTTTGGGCTGTCAGATCAGCTTAGGCCCCGCGCTGGATGGGCTAACGGTGACGTTGCCTGATCGTGTTGAATAATTCTCCATTTCTATTGACCCGATGATCAACCCTGAAGGAGGCTCGACCATGACTGTTTTAATGACGCCAGGCGAACTCGACGCGGCCCTGCGGCAAGGGGGTGTGGTGGTGATCGATACCCGCAATCCGGCTTCCTATGCCGAGGGCCATATTCCGGGTGCGGTAAACTTGCATGATATATTTACCTATTTGGCAACATCGACCCCGGAGGGCATCGCCGCGTTACGGGAGAAATTTGCCGACGCGTTTGGTGCGTTGGGCCTGTCGGGCGCTGAGCGGGCGGTATTGTATGAAGGGTCGATGGCGTCGGGCTTTGGGCAGTCATGCCGGGGATATTTTTTGTTGCAATATCTGGGATATCCGAAAGCTCAGATTTTGCATGGGGGATTGGCAGCTTGGGTGGCGGCGGGACTGCCGGTTTCGACCGAGACGGTGACGCCGGTCGCGGTGGCGTTTCCGGTCTCCGAGACCGGCAAGGAGCTGATTTTAACCAAGGAGGATGTGCTGGCGGCGCTTGATGATCCCTCGGTGGTGCTGCTCGATGTGCGCGACGTCGATGAATGGGTGGGGGAGAGCTCGTCGCCTTATGGCAAGGATTTTTGTCCGCGCATGGGTCGGTTGCCGGGGGCGCGCTGGATTGAATGGTACCGGATGATGAAGCCGACGGCGGCGGGGCCGATGCTCAAATCGCGCAATGAAATATTGGCCGAATGCGCGACGGTGGGGATTACGCCCGCCAGCAAGGTTTATATTTATTGTTTCAAGGGCGCACGGGCGTCGAATAGTTTTGTCGCCTTGGCCGAGGCCGGGATCACCGATATCGCGATCTATTTTGGCTCGTGGAATGAATGGAGCCGCGACCCGGCCTTGCCGATTGAGACGGGTTTGCCATTTAGCGAACAGACGCAACCGGTACCTAGCGTAGCGATGGAAGTGGCGGCGGCGTGAGGCTGGTTGATCGATAAATAGGGCGGGAGGAATGAAGATGAATGATGAGAAAACCGCTTTGGGACGCAAGATTTTGAAGCGGAAGAAGGCGATGGGGCTGAGTTGGCGCGATGTGGCGGCGCGGTTGGGCCATGCGCCGGTTTGGGTTTGTGCCGCCTGTATTGGCCAGATGTCGATGACCATGGAGACCGCCACACAAACAGCGCGGATTTTCGATCTCGATGAGGAGGAGACGGCGCTTCTGGTCGAGCCGCCTTATCGGGGGTCGTTGCCGAATGCGGTGCCAACCGATCCGCTGATTTATCGGTTTTACGAGCTGGTGTCGGTTTATGGCACGACCTGGAAAGAGATGATCCATGAGGAGTTTGGTGACGGGATTATGAGTGCCATTGATTTCGACATGACTATGGAGCGCCAGCCGGATCAGAAGGGCGACCGGGTGAAAATGGTGCTGAGTGGTAAGTTTTTACCCTATAAGCGTTATTGAGGCGGGTGGTGATCAGGAGCCGGATAAAGCGCGGATACTGTTGATAATGGCGGAAAAATCATCGCCAGCATGCCCGGCTTCGACGAAGCGGCGATAAATATCGGCGGCGTGGGCGCCGAGTGCTGTATCTGCACCGGACTGGCGGGCGGCGTCCTGGCTGAGGGCGAGATCCTTGAGCATCAGCGCCGCCGCGAAACCGGGCTGGTAGGCCTTATTCGCCGGGCTCGCCGGGACCGGGCCGGGGACCGGGCAATAGCTGGTCAGCGCCCAGCATTGACCCGATGAGGTTGAGGCGACATCGAACAGGGCTTGGTGATCAAGCCCGAGCTTTTCGGCCAGAATAAAGGCTTCGCTGACGCCGATCATCGAGATGCCGAGGATCATGTTGTTACAAATTTTGGCGGCCTGCCCGGCGCCCGCCGGGCCGCAATGCACGATTTTTTTGCCCATCAATGTGAGAATCGGCTCGGCGCGGGCGAAGGCCGGTTCAGCGCCGCCGACCATGAAAGTGAGGCTGCCAGCGATGGCGCCGCCGACCCCGCCGGAGACCGGCGCATCGAGGCAAGGGCAGTGCGCGGCCTCGGCCATTTGATGCGCGAGCCGCGCAGAGGCGACATCAATGGTCGAGCAATCGATCAGCAGGCTCCCCGGTTGTGCGGTGGGCAGGATGGCGGTGAACACCTCCTGCACCAGCGCGCCGTTGGGCAGCATGGTGATAATGATATCCGCCCCCTGCACCGCCTCGGCGATTGAGGCGGCGAGCGGGATGTTGGCGGTTTTGGCCTGGGCGCGGGCCTGATCCGCGACATCATAGCCGGTGAGCGTATGGCCCGCTTTGAGCAGGTTGCTGGCCATCGGCAGGCCCATATTGCCCAGGCCGATAAAGCCGATTTTGGTGCCAGATTGGGTCATAAGCGGGCTCCTTGTGGGATCGATCAGCCCATGGTCGGGATAACGAATTCAGCACCATCCTTGACGCCGGAGGGCCAGCGCGAGGTGACGGTTTTGGTTTTGGTGTAAAAGCGGATTGAATCCGGGCCGTGCTGGTTCAGATCGCCAAAGCCCGAGCGTTTCCAGCCGCCGAATGTGTGATAGGCGATGGGCACCGGGATCGGCACATTGACGCCGACCATGCCGACTTGGACGCGCGAGACGAAATCGCGCGCGGCGTCGCCATCGCGGGTGAAAATCGCAACGCCATTGCCGTATTCATGCTCGCTGGGCAGGCGGAGCGCGTCCTCATAGGTTTTGGCGCGCACAATGCTAAGCACCGGGCCAAAGATTTCATCCCGATAAATGCTCATATCCGGGGTGACGTGATCAAACAGGCAGCCGCCGATGAAAAAACCATCCTCATAGCCCTGCATGGTGAAATCGCGGCCATCGACCAGCAATTTTGCCCCTTCTTTGACCCCGGCATCGATGTAACCGCGCACCCGCTGCAAGGCCGCCTTGGTGACCAGCGGGCCGTAATCGGCGGCGGCATCCGAGGACAGGCCGATTTTCAGGGCTTCGACCCGCGGGATCAGTTTTTTCAGCAGCGCCTCGGCGGTCGCTTCGCCCACCGGCACCGCGACCGACACCGCCATGCAGCGTTCGCCCGCCGAGCCGTATCCCGCGCCGATCAGCGCATCGACCGCCTGGTCCAAATCCGCGTCGGGCATGATCAGCATGTGGTTTTTAGCCCCGCCGAAACATTGCGCGCGTTTACCGTTTTGGGCGGCGGTGGCGTAAATATAGTTGGCGATGGGCGATGAGCCGACAAAGCCGATGGCGGCGATGCGCGGGTCATGCAGCAGGGCGTCGACCGCGATTTTATCGCCATTGATCACGTTCAGAATGCCCGGCGGGCCGCCAGCCTCGACGAAAAGTTCCGCAAGGCGCAGTGGCACCGAGGGGTCGCGCTCGGAGGGTTTGAGCACGAAGGCGTTGCCGCAGGCGATGGCCGGGGCGAGTTTCCAGAGCGGGATCATTGCCGGGAAATTGAACGGGGTGATGCCCGCGACCACGCCGAGCGGTTGGCGCAGCGAATAAACGTCAATGCCGGTGCCCGCACCCTCGGTGAACTCGCCTTTCAGCAAATGCGGAATACCGATGGCGAATTCGAGCACTTCGACGCCGCGTTGGATGTCGCCCTTGGCGTCGGGGACGGTTTTGCCATGTTCGGAGGAGAGTAATTTCGCCAGCGGTTCCATGTTCTGGTTGATCAGATCCAGGAACTTCATCAACACCCGCGCCCGGCGCTGCGGGTTGGTGGCGGCCCAGGCGGGTTGGGCGGCGGCGGCGTTGGCGATGGCGGCCTGGACTTCGGCTTCGCTGGCGAGCGGCACTTTGGCTTGCACGGCGCCGGTATTGGGATCGAACACGTCATCGGTCCGGCCCGATTGGCCGGAGACGTGCTTACCACCGATGAAATGGGTGAGGGTTCGAGCCATTCTGGTCACTCCCGTTGGCTATTATTGGTCGATACCGGACCGGCATCGGGCAGAATCGGAATGGGGGCGGGATGGGTCCGGTGCGGATGATTGGACGGATATATGGTGCTGTCAGAGGGAATTGAACCCTCGACCTCCTCATTACCAATGAGGTGCTCTACCCCTGAGCTATGACAGCGATCCGCGCG
>JAJZEG010000296.1 GCA_021828605.1 Pseudomonadota bacterium
TTGCGTGAGAGCGTGATCGGTTTTTCCGATGATAAATAAGGGGTGGGGCAAATGTCATGGTTGCGGGAATTGCTCTGATCACGGGCGCGCTGCTAGCACCAATCATGGTCAATCCGGATCTGCTGCGCTGGGGTTTATTTATGCCGGTTGGGCTGGTGGCGCTGGCGGTGTTGATCAGCGCGCCACGCGAGCGACGGTTGCGGCTCGGGATGATTGGGCTCGCTTTGGCGCTGGGATTTTGGGCGGCGAACCCGATTATTGCGGGATTTGGCCTGTTGTTCGCGGTGATGCTGGGCGCCTTTTGCCCGCAAGCTTTGCCGCTGGCCTTGAGCGCGGTGCCGGCCTTCGCCCTGATTTGGGTGTGGGAGGCGGTGACGCCCGGCCTTGGCGGATACGCGGCACTGATTGCTGAAATTTGTTTGGTTTTGGGCGCAATTTTGGCGCCGATGGGTGCGCTGCTGGCGGTGTGTGCCAGTGATTTTACCGGGCTGGCGCTGGGGTTTGTGCTGGGCCTATCGGGCATTGCTTTAGGCGGCGCGGGGCTGGGTTCGGCGCCGGTGATGCTAATGGCGGCGGCCTCGAGCAGCTTGGTGGGTGCGGGATTGGCATTGATCGGGCAGCGTTTGGATGCGGCGGCGGGGCAGGTTGCGCTGGATTGGTTGGGCGGCCTGGCGCGCGGGATGCCGGATTTGAGTTTTGTGCTGTTGGCCTTGATGCTCGGGGTTTCCGCCTTGCCGCCGGGGCCGGGCTTTGATGTGCTGGTGCTGATTGTGCGGGCGCTGAGAACCGCACCATCGCTGAGGGTGGGCTGGTTTGGGCTGGGTGCCGCTTTTTGGGCCGGATTATCGATGATTGCGGCGTTGCGGGCATTTGCCTTGGTGGCGCTGGGACGGCCCCGCAGCCTGCGCGCGGCGGCGGCGGAGGATGTGCGCGATGGGCGGTTTTTGGCGATGGCCGGGTTGGCGGTTGCCATGCTGCTGTTGGGGCTATTCGCAGCGCCGGACCGGCTGGTGGTGATCGGCGTGACATGCAGTGTGGCGGCAATGGTGACGGTGCTGGTGGGGATTTTGCGGCAGAGGCGGGTGGTGCCGGTGGAGCATTGGACCGAAGGGTTTGCCAAGCCGCCGCTTTGGTTGCCGTTTGATGACCCCACCACCCAAATGACCGCGACCGGCTTTGCCGCTATCGCGCTGGGCACGGGGGCGGCACTGCCCGCTTGGCTGCGCGTGCAATCGGCTTGGGCGCTGCGATGGCTGGCGCTGGTGTTGGCCCCATGAGTTTATTTGCGAAAATTATCGCCGAACTGGTTAATTTGGTGCTGATTGGGCTCGCGCTGTTGGGGATGCCCGCTTTGATCGCGGGTTGGCAAGGATGGCGGGCTGGGCTCGGCTTGCGCGCAAACAGCGCGATCTGGCGAGCAGAACTGGCGCTGTGGCGGCAGGATCGGCTGGAGTCGGATTTCGCCTCGCCGATGGCGCGGCTTTGGCCCGCGATTGCGCTTGCGTCGACCGTGATTGCGGCGGGGCTGGTGCCGGGTTTTGCCCGCAATATCTGGACCGGGGTGCCGGGTTTGGCGATTTGGGTCATCGGCCTGCTCGCTCTGGCGCGCATCGCACGGCTGCTGTCGGTGCTGGATGCCGGCCAGGGCGCGCGCGGGCGGGCGGCGGGCTTGGCTGCGCGCAGTTTTTGGGTGGTGCAAACGATTTTGCTGCTCGGCACCATGATTGCGGCCAGTGCTTTAGGGGCGCGCAGCATCGGGGCGGGTTTGCCACTGGGCGCGGCGGGGCTGGACCACATGGTGCTGTTGCTGGGTTTGGCGGCGGCGATTGTCGGATTGGCGCAGGATCAAGCCGCACCGGAAGGCGATCTGGCGGGGCCGGATTTGGCGCTGTTACGGCTGGAAGCACGGCTGCGACCGGTGGTGCTGGTGCTGCTGGTCTTCGCGCTGTTCGCCCCGCTTTGGCTGGCCGATGCGACCCGCCCGACAAGTTGGGTTCTGGGGTTGCTTGGATTTTGGGTGAGGCTGGCGCTGGGCATGGCTGCGATGGCGGCAGCCCCGCGCGGGGTTTGGCGCGCCGGGCTGATTGCCTTGTTACTCGCGGGTCTGGCCTTGGTCGTGGTGTTGCCGCGATGACCGCCTTGCTCTGGCCCAGACGGCTGCTGGTGGCCAGTATCGCTTTGGGGCTGTTGGGCCTGATGCTGGCGCCAACCCGCATGGCGGCGCTGCCAGCGGGGGCGTTTGCTGCGGGGATTGTGCTGCTCTGGCGCGGCCATTCGGTTGGCTTGGATTTAGGCTTGTTTTTGGCGGCGCTCGGCACTGTTGGGCTGCTGGCCCTTGGCTTTTCGCCTGGCGATGGCACGCTGATGATCGTGGTGGGCGCGCTGGTCCTTCGTTCGGTGCTGCGCGGTCGGCCCTGGCCGATACCGGAAGGCTGTTGGACGATGCTCGCGACCGGCGCCGCACTGGCTGCGATTATGGCACCGGTTGGCCCTGAGTCGGTTGCTTTATTGGGGGTGGCCGCCTTGGCGGTGGCGGCGCCCGGTTTGGACCCGGCGCCGCGCAGCATCAGCCTGATCCGTGGCGCGGGCTTTGTGCTGCTGATGGCGGCGGCGCTGAGCCTGGTTCAGCTGGGGGATCTGCGGTTTGCCGCCTTGCTTTGGCTGGCGGGCGCCCTGGGTTACGCCTTGATCATGCTTGAAGCCGGGCCGCGCGCGGGCCTGCTGCCGGTGGCGGTGGTGATGGTGCTGTGGCGATTTCACCCGGCGGGGTTGTCTGAGCCATTTTACGCCTGGGTCGGGCTGATCCTGTCGGCTTCGGCGTTGGTGCTGTTCATCCAGCGGCCCCGCGCAAGGCTGCAATCAGCCTGGTCCTATGCGGCGGTGGCGCAAATCGGCGTGCTGAGTGCGGCGATCGGGCTTGAGGGGCGCTGGGCGTTTTTTCCGCTGCCGGTGGGTTTGGGGCTGGTGCAGCTCTGGCGCGCGCACAATCCGGCAGCGCCATGGGCGTTGCTGGCGCTGGTCGGGTTTCCGCCTTTTGCGTTGTTTGTCGGCGATATGATGGTGCTACAGGCTTTGTGGGCGCGGCAGCCTTCCGTGGCGATTTTGTTGGCGATCAGCCTGCTCACCATCGCGATGATCACGCTCATTCGCCTGCGCGGGGTGCGGCTGTGAGTGGCCTGTCACCCGACTTGCTGGCCTTGCTCGCGCGCGCCAGCTTGGAACCGGCGGCACCCGAGCCGATACGGGTGTTGGGGGCCGAGGATTGGGCGCGATTGGCGCGCATGGACGGGTATCGGCTGGCGGCGATTTGGGCGGATCGGGATCGGGCCATCGGGTTGTTGGAGGTGGATCAGCATATCGCACCGATTGCCACCGATAATCCCGAGGCCGCGATGGCGGTGATGCGCGCGGCGCATCCTGATGTGGCACCGGTGGCGCCAAGCGAGGCGTTTGCGGTGATGCCGGGCGATGGCGTGTATCAAATTGGCGCGGGGCCGGTGGGCGGTATATTGGCGATGGCCGCCCATCGACGGTTGCATGTGGCGGGTGATCGGCTGGTGCATGTGGAGCATCGGTTTGGCTATGTGCATCGGGGTCTGAGTGCTTTGATCACCGGGAAATCACCGCGCGCGGCGGCGCGGTTTGCTGCCCGGATCAGCGGTGGAGCCACGGTTGCGCACGCTCTGGCATTCGCCCGCGCCGCTGAGGCGGCGAGTGGCGTGGCGGTGCCGGAACTGGCCTTACTGATCCGCGACGCCATGGCTGACACCGAGCGATGCGTCGCGTCCCTGCTCGCTTTGGCCGGGCTTGCGGATGATTGCGGGGTGCCCGCTTTGGCGAGCCGGCTGATCGAGGCGCGTGACGCGATTGCGGCGGCGTCGGAGACGATATTTTTTCACCGGCTGATGATGGATATGGTGGTGCCCGGCGGCCTTGATACCGTGCCGCGCCTGGCTGACATCCCCGCGATGATAACGGCGCTGCGCGCGGTGCGACCGGCGGTGCTCGGCTTTGGCGCCTGGCGCTGGCGACGGCGCTGGGCGGACATGGCGGCTTTGGTGCGCCCCCGGGTTTGGCAGGCGATTGACGCGGCGGAGGCAGCCGGTGCGCGGTTCGAGCGATGCGATGGGTCCGCCGAGGCCGGGCCCTGGCTTACCGCTTTGCCCGCTGCCAGCGGATCGGGGTTGGGCCAAGCGGAGAATGCGGATCAGCCAATTTATTGTTTTGTGCGACTCGAAGGCGGGTTTATCGAATTTTGCGGGATCGCCAATGGGGGACTCGCCGCCGTTGCCGCGTTAGAACAGGCCGCCCCCGGATTGACCGTCGAGGGGTTTGCCCGCCGGGCGCATTTGCTCATGCCGCCGATTGGGATGATTGATTTATGACCCTTTTGCAGCCCGATGCCGCGTTGAGTGCCGCGTTAGCGCAACGTCTTGCAGCCGAAGGCCGGGTGCGCCCGGCAGGCGGTTTGGCGATCCGGCATATCGATATTGGCAGTTGTGGCGGCTGCGAATTGGAATTGCGCAGCGTGCGCAACTGGCGTGCCGGGCTTGCCGCTTATGGTATTCGGTTTGTCGAAGACCCCAGGGAGGCGGATATTTTGCTGGTCACCGGTGTTGCGACCCAAGGCATGGCCGAGCCGTTGCGCCGCACTCTTGCCGCCATGGCCGGGGCGAAATTGGTGGTGGTGATGGGCGATTGCGCGGTGGATGGCGGGGTGTTCAAGGATAGTCCGGTGGTGCTGGGTGGTGCGGCGCGGCTGGTGCAGGTTGATATTGCGGTGCCCGGCTGCCCGCCCGCGCCCGAACAGGTGATTGAGGGGCTGCTGGCGGTTTTGGCCCCATGAAAATGCGCCGCATCGGGCTGAGCCATGAGCAGGCTTATGAGGGTTTGGTGGCCGGGGTTGATGAGGTCGGACGCGGGCCGTTAGCCGGGCCGGTGCTGGCGGCGGCGGTGATTTTGCCCTGCCCGCTTGATCCGGCTTTGCAGGATCGGATTGATGATTCCAAGCGGCTCAGCGCGAACGAGCGCGCTTTGGTTGCGGCGATGCTGTACGCATCCGGCGCGCATTGGGCGGTGGCGGGCGCGTCGGTGCGTGAAATTGCCGCGCTCAATATTTTGCAAGCAAGCCTGCTCGCGATGCGGCGCGCGGTGCTGCGCCTCGCGGTGCGCCCGGATCATGTGTTGGTCGATGGCAACCATCGCCCCGACATGCCGATGGGGTGCAGCGCGCTGATTGGCGGCGATGCGATTTCACTGTCGATTGCTGCGGCCTCGATTATTGCGAAATGCCATCGGGACCGGCTGATGCAGCAGTTAGCGGCGCGTTATCCAACCTATGGGTGGGAGCGGAATGCGGGCTATGGCACCGCGCAGCATCGGGTTGCGCTTATGGCGCAAGGGCCGACGGTGCATCACCGGCGCGGTTTTGGGCCGTTATTATCGGGACGTTAGCCAAACTTCCGGTCGGGATGGCGCAAATGCCATAGACGCTCATGAGCGGCAACCAGGCTTTCGATGCTTTTGCGGCGATTGGCATCGACCGGCATGGTCCGGCGGGTGAGCATTTGTTCGAGAATACCCAGCAACCGTTCGGCGACTTCGAAATCTTCCTGATCACACGCGTGATGGAAGGCGATCAAAATTTTGTCTGAGAGACGCCGCGTATAGCGCGTGGCCGATGCGAGGCCACGGCCTGGCAAAGCGCCATCATCGTCGAAATCAGAATTGTCAATCACATTAAAATCCTGCTGCATGGTCGGTTCGGAAACGACACTCAATGATTATGAACGAATCATTGCCCAATTGCCAGCGAAATAATTTATTAACAAATAGTCAGTAATCATTCCCCCGCAACTGAGCTGAGTGCCCTGAAATCAAGCGGTTGCGCCCGCGAGGGCAGCGCGCAATGCCAAGTTGGCGGACGCAGGCAACAGGTTTTCGCGGATCAGCCAATCGATCAGCACCAGATTGACGTTGAATTTGAACGCGTCGCCATCGAGCATAGTTTGCAGAATTTGTTGGGCTGACCAGAGGGCGAAGGATTCCACCTCGCCATCGGCGGCGTGCGGGGTAAAGTGCGCGGGCAGGGTCAGGTCGTAGCAAAAGAGCCGATCCCGGCGCAGACCTTCAGGGCGCTCCATGGCATAGTCGATCCGCGCGACCGGACGGGCTTTGGCGATCAAATCGGCGGGAATCGCGGCCTCCTCGGCGGCTTCCTTGGCCAGCGTCGCCTCCGGGGTGAGCCCCGCCGAGACGCCGCCGCCGACCAGATTATCGAATTTGCCGGGATCGAGTTTTTTCGAAGCACTCCGCTTGGCGATCCATAAAGCGGGCCCCTCCGCGCGCCGCACCACGCCGTTCAAATGCACCCCCGCCCCGATCACGCCAAAACGCGGCACCGCGCCGCGATCCAGCACCGCCAAGGCTTGGTCCGTCGCCGGATCGCGCACGTCGAAATCCTCGCCACGGCACGCAAAGCCAAAATCCGGGCTGAGTTGCCGGGCGGCTTGATTTAATTGCGGTGCGGCGGCGGGATCGAGCGTGATCCCGCTGTCATCCCGACGCGCGGCAGCGCCGAAATAGGCGCAAAAAGCGTCGGCAAAATCGGGTTTGAGATACCCGACCGATGCCGCGCCGATGCGCCATTCCACCCGCTCGCCCGGCAAAATAGCGGATTGGCAGGCGCTTATATGGCCGAGCAAGGGCGAAATATCGCGAAGATGCAAAAAGCAAGGCTGGGTCGAGGCATGGTCCATTGGCAATCAAGGGATCAAGTGCCATGTCCCGTCAATGGATCCGCGATTACAAAATAATGTCACACCGGCCACAAGCTCGGCACAGAGCGCACAGGGCGGTGCTGCGATGGTCGGGCAGACAGTGGGCATCGCCCGGACCCGCAGCAACTGGCAAACCGTACGGGCGTTGCTGCCCTATTTATGGCCCCAGCATGAATGGGCGCTCAGGCTGCGCATGGTGTTCGCGGTGGTGGCGTTGGTCGCCGCGAAAATCGCGATTGTGGTGATCCCCCTTATTTATGCCCGTGCGGTCAATGATTTATCGGCAAAATCGGGCGTGCTGATCATCCCCGCCGCCTTGGTGGTGGCGTATGGGCTGGTGCGGGTGATGTCATCGGGGTTTGGCGAATTGCGCGATGGCTTGTTCGCCGCCGTGCAGCAGCGCGCGGCAAGGGCGGTATCGCGCGAGACGTTTGAGCATTTGCACCGGCTATCCATGCGCTTCCATTTGGACCGGCAAACCGGCGGCCTATCGCGGGTGATTTTGCGCGGGGCGACCGGGATTCAAACCGTGCTGCGCCTGGCGACGTTTCAGGTTTTGCCGACGGTTTTAGAATTGGTGCTGACCATTGGCATTCTGTGGCATTTATTTGGCTGGCATTATGCGGCGGTGACCTTGCTGACGGTGGGCACCTATATGGCGTTTACCTTGTCCTTCACCGCGTGGCGGATCAAGTTTCGCCGCCAAATGAACGAGACCGATAACGCGGCGCAGACCAAGGCGATTGATAGTCTGTTGAATTTCGAGACGGTGAAATATTTCGGTAATGAGACCCACGAAACAAAGCGTTTTGATGAAAGCCTGACCTCGTATGAACGCGCGGCGGTGCGCTCGCAGGTGACGCTGAGCATGCTGAACTTCGGCCAGGCGGTGATTATTGCCGCAGGTGCCGTTAGTTTAATGCTAATGGCGGCGGCGGGGGTGGTGGCCGGGCGGATGAATGTCGGGCAGTTCGTGCTGGTCAATACCTATTTATTGCAGCTTTATCAGCCGCTCAATCTGATGGGGTTTGTCTACCGCGAACTCAAGCAGGGGCTGGTCGATATGGAGCAGATGTTCACCCTGCTGCGCACCGAGGAGGAAATTGCTGATCGACCCGGTGCGCAATCCTTGGCCGCCCATGGCAAGCCGGTGGCGGTGCAGTTTGATAATGTTCGGTTTGGCTACAACCCTAATCGAGAGATTTTGCATGGCGTGAGCTTTCTGGCCGCACCGGGGCAGAAAATTGCGCTGGTTGGGCCAACCGGCTCAGGCAAATCAACCATTTCGCGGCTGTTATTTCGGTTTTATGACGCAACCGGCGGTGCGGTGCGCATTGACGGGGTGGATGTGCGCGATATCGGCCAAATCAGCCTGCGCGCCGCCATTGGCGTGGTGCCGCAAGATACCGTGCTGTTCAACGACACCATCCTGTATAATATTGGCTATGGTCGCCCGGATGCGAGTGTCGCGGAAATCGAGCAAGCAGCGCGGCTCGCGCAAATTCATGATTTTGTCCTCTCGCTGCCTGAAGGCTACGCGACCCGGGTGGGTGAGCGGGGCTTGAAATTATCGGGCGGTGAAAAGCAGCGCGTGGCGATTGCCCGCACGATTTTGAAAAATCCGCGCTTGTTAATCCTCGACGAGGCGACCAGCGCGCTCGACACCGCGACCGAACAGGAAATTGGCACGGCCTTGCGGCAAATTGC
>JAJZEG010000179.1 GCA_021828605.1 Pseudomonadota bacterium
GGCGAAAAACTCCATATTCACTGCATCGCCAATTATCGGGTCTCCGCCTTTCTCTATCGCTACCGGCGAAAAATTCTCGGCTGGTCGCACGCCGCCAGCCTCCCTGATTTACGCGCAATCTGGGAGCCCGACCCGGTTTGGGCCACATTCATCGCGCTCGATCCTGACATCGGCACGACGACCTGAAAATCGCCCCGACATGACCCTCTATATCTCGGTCGGTGCGGCGCACACCCAGTCACGGAACAGATCGAAATCGATATTGCCGCCGCATAAAGGTAACCCGATTTTTTTACCCGCCATTGCCTGCCGTTCCCGCCATAAAGCGGCCAAGGGTGCAGCACCCGCGCCTTCCGCCAAATTATGGGTATCAGCCCAGTAAATCCGGATCGCCGCAGCAATTTCATCATCGGTAACCGTGACGATCCGACTTACGCCTGCACGAATAATCTCAAAGGCTAGCGGGTCCGGCACCCGCGTCGCGATCCCATCGGCGCGCGTGCGCGCTTCGCGGTGAGGCAATAGCCGGCCCGCCGCCAATGAGTTGGCATAGGCAGGAGCGCCAACGCTTTGCACGCCAATGATTTCGGTATCGAGCCCGAGCGCATCGCGCACACCAATCGCGCCACAAATGCCTGAGCCCAATCCGATCGGCACGTACAGCGCATCCAGTTTAGGTGCGGCACGAAACAATTCGAGCGCCCAGGTGGCGACGCCAAGCACCAGATCGCGATGAAAGGACGGCACGAAGGTCAAATTTAATTCGTCGGCAAGGCGCATCGCCTCGACCCGCGCCGCGTCGAAATCGAGCCCGAACTCGATCAATCGCGCGCCGAGCGCACGCATCGCCGCATTTTTCTCAAGGCTATTACCCTCGGGCACGAGAATCGTCACCGGAATCTCAAAGCGTTGCCCGGCAAAAGCCAGAGACTGCCCATGATTGCCTCTGGTCGCCGAGATGATTCCCGATGACTGACCGGCCCTTTGCGCAAATTGCTCAAGATAAATCAGCCCGCCGCGCACCTTGAAGGCACCGGTCGGCGCGTGATTTTCATGCTTGACCCAAATTTCCGCCCCAACCCGTGCGGTCAGCGTAGGCCATTGATATTGCGGCGTTCCTGGGAACACCGCATGAATGCGCCGTGCCGCCGCCTCAACGTCACCCAACGAAAATAGGGGCATTTCAGGCGCTCCAGAGCATCGGGACCATACCGACGGCGCGGCGCGTCATACCATCAGGCTGCGGCGCAACAATTCTACATCCTCGGCCATATTTGCGTCTTTTTCGCATAAAGCGGTCACCTGTTTGACCGCATGCATCACTGTGGTGTGATCGCGATTGCCGAATTTGCGGCCAATCTCGGGAAGCGAGCGGGTGGTGAGTTGCTTGGCGAGGAACATGGCAATCTGGCGCGGTCGCACGATGGTGCGCGCGCGCCGGGCGGAAGCCATTTCGGCAACCCGGATATTGAAATGGTCGGCAACCTGCTTCTGGATTTCCTCGATGGTCACTTTCCGATCATAGGCGCGCAGCACATCATGCAGCACCTCATGCGCGGTCTCGAGCGTCACCGGTCGATTGAACAAATGCGCGTGCGCGACCAGCCGGTTCAAAGCGCCTTCGAGTTCGCGCACATTGGAGGTGATTTTCTGGGCGAGAAACTCCTGCACCTTCACCGGCACATCCGCCCCGGCGCGTGCCGCCTTGGCCGCCAGGATCGCCATGCGCAACTCATAGGTGGTGGCGTGGACATCCGCCACCATGCCGCAGCCGAGCCGGGTGCGCAGCCGATCCTCGATGCCCGACAAATCCGACGGCGATTTATCCGCCGACACCACAATCTGCTTGCCCGCATCGACCAGCGCGTTGAAAGTGTGGAAAAATTCCTCCTGGGTGCCGTCTTTACCGATCAGGAACTGCAAATCATCGATCATCAACACATCGACGCTGCGCAGCTCGTTTTTGAATTCCAATGTCGATTGCTTGCGCAGCGCACTGATGAAACGATGCATGAATTTCTCGGCCGACATATAAGCCACCGTCACATCGCGCTCGGCGCGGTGCGATAATTCCCAGGCAATCGCGTGCATCAAATGGGTTTTGCCGAGCCCGACCCCGCCATATAAAAACAGCGGATTAAATCCCGCCGGCGCCTGCCCATCAGCCACCCGCCGCGCGCAGGCATAGGCAAATTCATTGGGCTTGCCCACCACAAAGGTCTCGAAGGTGAAACGCGGATCAAGCGGCGCCACCACCGCCCCGCGATCATCGGACTTGCTCACCCCCACCCGATTGCGCGCCTCGACCACCGGGTCAGCAGCGACCGCGGACCGATCGGTGATGGTGGCCACACCGGTCTCGGACGCAGGCTGGATTGAGCGCGCGCGAATATCAACCCGGCGCACCGCCGGATTGGTCGCCTGCCACAGCGCGGTCAGCAGCGCCCCATATTCCTTATTAACGAAGTCGCGCAGAAATCGGGTCGGCAGCATGAGGGTGATTTCATCGCCATCAAGCCCGTGCAACACCGCCTGGCGCAACCAGGTGCGATATTCGACCTCACCGATTTCATCCTGCAAGCGGGCGCGCACCTGAGCCCATTGCCGCGCCAGCAGCGCATCACCCTGTTCATGGGACGATGCCAGCCGTTCAACTTCCGGCTCTTGTGCCTGCGCTTCAATCAACCCCATCGCCTGCCCCACCCACGGATAAACATCAATAGATTTTGGATCACCGCGCGCAACAAGCCGCGCGGCGTTTTCACCTTCCCCGACCGGGCCCCTTCAATGATTGGCACCGCTCGATCCCGCCTGTCTCAGCCCCACGCGTTGGTGCGGCCCCCATCCCTGTCTTCTCTCCATCCTGACTGGCCTATCGGCCAAAAACAGACCGGACCCAACCACGATAAGGCCAGGAATGATCGTCGACGACCGATATCGCAGCGAGACCAGAATGCCACCAGCCCCGACAGCAACCCATCAGCCGAATGTCCAACGACTCTGCGAGCCAACAATGATGCAAGCCAACGGTTGTCGAGCCGGTGGGAAGTCGCCAGAATGATTGATTATCTCAACCCCCCAAGTAAAGCCGAATCGAGCCCCCGGCGCAAGCAGCTTCTTGTCGTAAAAAATCCAGTGTTGGCAACGAAATTTGCCAAAAACGGCAGATCTGCCAAACACTTGCCGAGACTTACTCAGATCAAGATTTTTTGTGAAAACTGACATCCACCTGTCATCACCGTGCAATATCAAGGCGCTGCACGATTAGCGTTGTTAGTACTGATTTCGGTCAGCACAACGCCTCTGTTCGCGGGTGCACACCGCGCAACGATAACAATCATGCCAAGGGTGGCGCACGCTAAACACCATGTCAGAGTCTTTTTTCGTGCGCAAAAGCGAACGAAAAAGACTCTAGAAACGATACTTTACTCTATGTTTAGAGCGCGCACACAGGTCAGTCTGGCCGAATAGCCCCGCCTCGATGGCGCTCGACCGGGTGCCGCAATCGGCGCGAAAATCAGGCGCCGAGCGCCTTCACCCGTGCGGAGAGGCGCGAAATTTTACGGCTGATGGTATTCGCCTTCAACACGCCTTTGGTCACCGCGCGCTGCATTTCCGGCTGCGCGTCGCGCAAGGCGACCCGGGCTGCCTCATGATTGCCTGCGGTAATCGCCTCTTCGACCTTGCGCACAAAGGTATGCACCCGTGAGCGCCGCGCCTTGTTGCGGGCGGTGCGAACGATGGTTTGGCGAATGCGCTTCTGCGCCGATGCAATATTGGCCATGTGTCTCGACTACATAAAAGTGAACGGCGCGACACAGCCCCTATGGCCGACCGCGTTCCTGACGCCCTCCTACCAATCCGCATCCCCCCCGTCAACAGCCCACCCTCAAAAATGCACTAACTTATTGAATTTACTCGGGTCCACTTTGAATCTGAAATCCAACGGATTTCAGATTCAGGACAATAACGTATTGATTTTACTCGTGTCCCCTTTGAATCTGAAATCCAACGGATTTCAGATTCAGGACAATAACGTATTGATTTTACTCGTGTCCCCTTTGAATCTGAAATCCAACGGATTTCAGATTCAGGACACGAGCGGGAAGCTATGCACCAAGGTGCCGCACACCATATGCCAGCCATCAATCATCACGAAAAACAACAATTTAAACGGCAGCGATACCGAGGTCGGCGGCAGCATCATCATGCCCAAGCTCATCAGAATCGAGGAGACCACCAAATCGATAATCAGAAAGGGCAGGTAAATCAGGAAACCCATCTCAAACCCCCGGCGCATTTCACCAATGACGAAGCCGGGGATCAACGCCCGCCACGGCGTGTTCACAATATGATGCGGCGGCGGCATATGGCCGAGGCTGAGGAACAGGCTGATATCGCTCGGTCGGGCATTGGCCGCCAGAAACTGGCGAAACGGCGCCGCCGCATGAGCAAGGCCGGTCATCGTCCCCATCGTGCCCTGGGTCATCGGCAACAAGCCGGTCTGCCATGCCTGATCCAGCACCGGCTGCATCACGAAATAGGTCAAAAACAACGCCAGACCAATCAGCACCGAATTGGGTGGCGTGGTTTGGGTGCCCAGCGCATTGCGCAAAATACTCAGCACAATCACAATTCGGGTGAAGGCGGTCAGCATCACCAGCAGGCTCGGCGCCAGCGCGATCACCCCGATCAACACCACCAGCTGCACCAGCCGCGCGGTTTCCGGCGCGTTCGGCGGGCCCAGCCCGACCCCGAATAATGACCCCGGCGTTGCCGCAAACGCGATGGTCGGCAGCACCAGGGCCGCGATCAACCCCAACGCCAACGCGATTCCCATCCGCTTCATGGCACATCCCCCCCACGCGACAGGGGTTCGGGCAAGGCCAGCAACACATCGCTCGCCCCGCCGGTCAGCACCGCAAAGCGGACCCCATCCAGGGAAACCAGGGTTAATCGCCGCCGCGGATCAAGCCGGATCGAGGCCGGAGGCACCCGCGCCACGTGCATTGGCCTTTGCTTACTCTGATGCCCCGCATGAGCGCCCAAGCCGATACCCCAGCGCGGCAAGACCCGCTTAGCCAAAGCCGAGAGGCCAGCGAGCAGCCCCAAAATCACCGCCAACGCCGCCAACGCCGCACCAAAATGTGCCATCATCCTGCCCTCATTGGTTCCGCCCTACCCCACGGCAGCGCTTACCCGATAAAAGACAGGAAATTTCTTAACACCCGATTACCAAACGCAACCTTCGCGCCAAAAATTATCCGCGCGTCAGCCTCAATGCGCTCAGACGGCCATCCTCACCCCAGATCAGGCGGCGCTGGCGCGAGAATCGGCTCCGACCCTGCCGCGCGCTGTTCCAACGCCGCAACCCGCAGCGCCAAGGCCTCGGCCTCAGCGCGCGCTTGCGTCGCCAGATCGGCCATCACCTCGAACTCCTCGCGCCGCACCAAATCCAGGCGCGCAATCGCCTCATCGACTCGGGCACGGGCCAGCGCGGTCATTTCCTCGCGCAAGCCGTTGAGCGCAGACATCGCCCCGCCAGCAATCCCCGCTAAATCGTCAAAAAACTTGGGTCTCTCGGTCATTGATCACTTCCTTGGCACCGGTTCACGCCAACCGACCGCGCCCTGATGACGGATCGGCTCCATCTCAGTATAAGCGCGCCGATGATCTTGGTCACCGGCGGTGCTGGCTTTATTGGTTCAAATCTTCATGCCGCCCTCTGGGCGCGTGGCACCGAGACCGTGCTCGCTGATCGTCTGCGCGCGGGCGATAAATGGCGTAATCTGCGCCGCCACCCCCCGGCCCGGCTGATCGACCCCGATGACTTGCCCGATTTTCTCGACACCTATCCGCCGCTCGAAGCCATTATCCATCTCGGCGCGATTAGCGAAACCACCGCGCGCGACGGCGATTTGGTCTGGCGCAGCAATGTGGCGCTCAGCCAAATTCTCTGGGCATGGTGTACCAATCACGGCGTGCCGTTCATTTATGCCTCTTCCGCCGCCACCTATGGCGATGGCAGCGCCGGCTTCGATGATGCCGCACCCCCCGACCAGCTGCGCCAATTCGCGCCGCTCAATCTCTATGGCTGGTCCAAGCACGCCTTCGATCTCTGGGCCCTCGCCCAGGCCGAGAGCGGCAAAGCCCCACCGCACTGGGCCGGGCTCAAGTTTTTTAACGTGTTCGGACCCAATGAATATCACAAAGGCCCGATGGTCTCGGTGGTCAAAGTCAAACATGACGAGCTGATCGCCGGTAAACCAATCACCTTGTTCCGCTCGGATCGGCCCGAAATCGCCGATGGCGCCCAAAGGCGCGACTTCATCTGGATCGATGACGTGATCGATATTCTGCTGCATTTGCTCGATCAGCCGCACGATAATGGCCTGTTCAATGTCGGCACCGGCCAGGCCCGCAGCTATCTCGATCTCGCGCGCGCGGTCTGTGCCGCCCAAGCCAGCCCGGAGCGCATCGCCTTCGTGCCCATGCCCGCCCGGCTGGTCGGCCAATATCAATCCTTCACCGAGGCCAATATCGATCGCCTGCGCGCCACCGGCTACACCAGGCCGTTCACCAGCCTCGAAGCCGGTATCGCGCGCTATATCCACGATTTCCTGAACCGAACGGATCCCTACCGATGAACCATGTCTATATCTGGCCGCATTTTGACGCGATTCTGGTGAAAATCGGCCCGTTTGCGATCCATTATTACGCACTGGCCTATATCACCGCTTTGCTCCTCGGCTGGCGCCTCATGCGCTTCACCGCGCGCGAAACCCCAGCAATTGCCACTGCCACCCAGGTCGATGACTTCCTCGCCTGGGCCACGCTCGGCGTGGTGGTCGGCGGTCGGATCGGCTATATTATATTTTATCAACCAGTCTATTTCCTGCATCATCTGGACCGCACCTATGCGGTCTGGGATGGCGGGATGAGCTTCCATGGCGGGCTGCTCGGCGTGGCCGTGGCGATCGCGATATTCACCCGCCGCAACGGCATCGACACGCTCAGCTTCGCCGACCGCATCGCGGTGCCGGTGCCGATTGGCCTGTTTTTGGGCCGGATCGCCAATTTCATCAATGGCGAACTCTGGGGCCGTCCGGCCCCGGCCTGGTTTCCGATTCGGATGATTTATCCGCAATCGGGCTCGGATGTGCCGCGCTATCCTTCGGAGCTGATCGAAGCCACCCTCGAAGGCATCATGCTGTTCATTGTCATGATCACCGTCTCGCGCCGCGAAAATCTGCGCCGCCATCCGGGCTTCATCGCCGGGGTGTTTATCCTGGGATATGGGATCGCGCGCACCACGGCGGAATGTTTCCGCCAACCCGACTGGTTCCTCGGCTATCTGATTTTCGGCCTGACCATGGGCCAAATCCTCTCAATCCCGATGATTTTTATCGGCGCCGGCCTGATGTATTACGCCTGGCGCCGCGGTCCCCGCATCGTCGCCTCGCCGCTCGATACACCCCCCACCGCGTCGCGTATCGCCTGATCGCGTGCCGCCGCACACAGCGCCCATCGAACGGCTCGATCAGTTCATGGCGCGGGCGAATGCGCGCTATTACGCGACCCATGACCCGTTCGCCGATTTCGCCACCTCGCCGCAGATTTCCCAAATTTTCGGCGAGGTGCTGGGGCTCTGGTGCGGGGTGGTGTGGCAGGCTTTGGGCCAACCCGCCCGGATCAGCCTGATCGAAGCCGGTCCAGGCAGCGGCGCGCTGATGGCCGATGCCCTGCGCGCCTTGCGCACCACCCTGCCCGCCATGCTCCCGGCACTCGATCTGCATTTCATCGAAACCGCACCGCCTTTGATCGCCGGGTTGCGCCACCGCTTCCCGGAGGCAAAAATCCATCCCGATCTCGCCAGCCTGCCCGATCCCGATCAACCGCTGCTGCTGCTCGCCAATGAATTTCTGGACGCGCTGCCGATCCGCCAATTCATCCGCAGCCCAAACCCCGAAACCTGGCTCGAACGCCATGTCCAGGCCGGTCAGCCGCTCGACCTGCCAATCACCCCAGCCGAGCACATCCAACTCGCCCCCTGGGCTGGACAAACCAACCAGGGCGCCATCCGCGAAATCAACAATGCCGCGCGCGATTTCATCGCCGCCCTCGCCGCCCGCCTCGCCCAGCGCGGCGGGGCAGGCTTAGTGATCGATTACGGACCGCGCGCCAGTGGCCCCGGCGATACGCTGCAAGCGATAAGCCAGGGCCGACCCGCCGATCCGCTGGAGGGTCCAGGTCACGCCGATCTGACCGCCCATGTCGATTTTGCCGCCCTCGCGACCATTGCGCGCGCCAAAGGCTGCGCGGTCGCCGGCCCCATCGCCCAGGGTCAATTCCTCGCCGCCCTCGGCATTCATCAACGCACCGCCGCTCTGGGCCGTCACGCCACCCCGCACCAGGCCGCCAACCTGCTCACCGCGTCCCGCCGCCTGACCG
>JAJZEG010000270.1 GCA_021828605.1 Pseudomonadota bacterium
ACCTCGTGCCAAACGCCATCGCCGCATTCATCGCCCCGGCCACCACGCTTGAGCGCCCCTTCGCCAGCGCGTCCAGCCCGATCCGCGCGACCTCATCGGCGGTCATCGCCGATTTCTTGACAAACTCCGAGCGGGTCTGATCGGCCACCTCAAAAAACTCGGTCTCGGTTACCCCCGGACATAAAACCGAAACCCGCACCCCTCGCGGCGCCAACTCGACATCCAGCGCCTCGCCCAACGACAACACATATGACTTGCTCGCCGCATAGGCGGCAAAGAGCGGCACCGGCTGAAACGCAGCGGTCGAGGCCACCAGCATAATCCGCCCGTAGCCACGCCCCATCATCGGCGGGGCAAACAGCCGGGTTAAATGGGTGAGGGCGGTAATATTGACTGCTAACATCGTATCCACCCGTTCCCAATCGGTGTCGGCCAGCGCGCCAAACACGCCAAGTCCCGCGTTATTGATCAAGACATCAACATCGCCAAACCGCGCCGCCAACGCGGTGCGCGCCGCAGGATCCGCCAGATCGGTCGGCGCCACCTGCACCGTCGCGCCAAACAACCGGCATTCGTCCGCCAGCGCCTCCAGCCGTTCCGCGCGGCGCGCGACCAGCACCAAATGGGCACCCCGCCGTGCCAAATCGCGCGCCATCGCCGCGCCGATGCCGCTCGATGCACCGGTAATCAGCGCCGTTTTCGTGCGAAAATGATCGTCCATCGGTTCCCCCGTTTTGATAAAACCCGCCACAGGATGATGACAGGACTATTCCGTCCGCGCAATTTCATCGCACCCCGGCGCAACAACGGCTCAGGGTCGGCCAGATCCTCGTCTCCCCGATCTGAAATCCGTCGAATTTCAGGGGGCGAAATATTAAGCCTACTTGGGCTCGATCACCAATATGGCGCTGATCATCTGATCGGGCGCCATATAAGGCGCAAATAATCGGCCAATCTGCTGCATCCCCCGCTCCAAATCACTTGTGCTAATATCGGTAATCCCCGCGCTGATGCTTAAATAATCAATCCAGTAACTGGCAATAATCCAGGCATTGATCTGCAACGAAGCGCGTTCGTCGGCGGTCGCGCGCAGCAAGCCCGATGACGCCAAATCATCGAGCACCAACCGCAACTCGGCTTGGCCTGACTGATAAATTTGTGCAATCCGCGCCGGCAAGGTTGGCGTGAGGCGATGTAAGCTGCGATGATCGCGGTAAATAAAGCGAAATCGCCACATCAGTAAAAACCAGTTTCTTAAATAATCGTTATATCGCCTTGGATTTTCGGGTGCGTCACGCCCATAAGCGGCGGCGCGCATCGCATCGCGCTCGAAATCATCAAACAAAGCCAGCACAATTTGCTGCTTGGTTTGATAATAATAATGCAAATGCCCTTCATTCATCCCGAGCGCGTCAGCAATCTGCGCAATGGTCACGGATGCGAACCCGTGACGATTGAACAAATCCAAACACGCCTCAAGCACCCGCGCGCGAATCGCCATCGCCTCTGGCGTATTCGGCGCGCGGCGCGGTGCCGTCATCGGTTGCCTGCCTGATTAGGCCGCCCGCTTGGCTGGCTGACGGCGAACAAATTCCATGGTGCCGTCATTCACCGCGCCATAGCGCAGCGTGATCAGATCAAGCAGATAATTCTGATAAAGCTTCCACGGTTTTTTCGAGCCCTGCTTCGGTAATTGCTCAATCGCCCGCTGCACATATCCCGAACTGAAATCCAAAAACGGCTCTTCGCTCACCGTCGGATCGGTCCGCCGCGGCGTGCATTGCGCGTAACCGTGCTGATCCATGTAATTGAGCAACCGGCACACATAAGCCGCCGTCAAATCCGATTTCAAAGTCCAGGATGCATTCGTATAGCCAAATGATGACGCAAGGTTAGGAACATCGCTATTCATCATGCCTTTATAATTCATCGTTTTGGCTAAATCGAGGCGCTCACCATCAACGCTCACCTCAAGCCCACCGAGCAATTTCAATCTCAGCCCGGTCGCCGTCACAATAATATCCGCAGGTAAATTCTGTCCCGATTTCGTAACAATACCGGTCTCGGTAAAACGCTCGATCTGATCGGTCACCACCGATGCCGTGCCCGTCCGCAATACCCGAAATAAATCACCGTCCGGCACCAGGCATAGGCGCTGATCCCACGGGTTATAGCGCGGCTTGAAATGCGTATCGACATCCACCTTGCTACCCACCTGATGGCGCGCCAGCTTGAGCAAAGCCGCCTTCACCCGCGCCGGGCGCTTGCGCGATAATTGGTAAAATAACATGGTCAGCAACACATTGCGCCAGCGCGCCAGCGTATAAGCGAGCTTTGCCGGCAAATATTGGCGCATAAAATTCGCGTATTTATCCTCGGCCGGGCGGGTTAGCACATAGCTTGGCGAGCGCTGCAACATCACCACATGCGCGGCTTTCTGCGCCATCGCGGGAACCAACGTCACTGCGGTGGCACCACTGCCAATCACCACCACCTGCTTGCCAGTATAATCCAAATTCTCCGGCCAATGCTGCGGATGCACAATCTGCCCGCCGAACGACGATGCTCCGACAAACTCTGGATTATAGCCTCCGTCATAATCATAATAGCCGCTGCACATGAATAGGAAATTGCAGGTGAATTGCACCGGCTCCCGTTCGGGCCCGATCTCGGCCTCAACCGTCCATAGTGCATCACTTGATGACCAGTTCGCCCGCTTCACCGAATGGTTGAACCTGATATGCCGCTCCACATCATAGTCGCGCGCGGTTTCGCGCACATAGTCCAAAATCGCGGGCCCATCCGCAATCGCCTTGGCCTGGGTCCAGGGCTTGAACGAATAGCCCAGCGTATACATATCGGAATCAGAACGAATTCCCGGATAGCGAAACAAATCCCAGGTGCCGCCAATCGCTTCGCGGGCCTCTAACAACGCGTAGGTTTTGCCCGGACTATGCATTTTCAAATGGCACGCGGCGCCGATGCCCGACAACCCGGCCCCCACAATCAAGACGTCAATATGCTGCGTGTTCATTAGTTCTTGCTCCTCAAAACGCCCCTCGGCGAAACCATGGGCCATCAACATTGCTGTTAAGTTAGGTAAACACCTAATTTTGGGAAAGCAAGCATTTTCGTCACGCGTCGCGCATTACGACTCGAACGACACATCGCGTTGGCGGCGCATTAAATGCTCGCCCGCATCCACATAAAACACGGTTCCGGTCACCGATTGGGTTTCCACAATAAACCGCACCATCGCCGCAATATCCTCAGGCGTCGATCCACGCTGCAACGGCGTCGCGGCCTGGCCGTGGGCAAAATTCTCCGCCGATTGCCGCGCGCCAATCAAGGTGAGCCCCGGCGCCACCCCGCACACCCGCACCATGGGCGCAAACGCCATGGCCTGCATTTCCGTCGCCGCCGCCAGCGCCGCCTTGGTCAGCGTATAGGCGAAAAAATCCGGATTCAGATTGCTCAGTTTCTGATCCAAGATATTCACAATAACCCCGGACGCTCCCGGTCGCGCGGCGCATGACGCCGCGAAATCCCGGGCGAGCAGCAAGGGGGCCATTAAATTCGGCGCCATATGGGCTGAAATCGCGGCAGGGGTGATCGTTTGTGGTCGATCAAACATAAAATGCGACGCGTTATTGACCAAAACCTCAAGCGGTCCGGCCAGCGCCTCAGCCCGCGCAATCAACCCCTCGACCGCCGTGCTATCGTTCAAATCCGCGCCCAGCAAAAATGCCCGCCGACCCGCGCTGACCAACGCATCGCGCAAACTTTCCGCCTCACCCGCCGAGCCGTGATAATGGATCACCACCGCCCGCTCGCTGGTCGAAAGCCCGCGCACGATCGCGGCTCCCAGCCGCTTGGCCGCCCCGGTAACCAGTGCCGCCATTAGCGTTGGGTGCCCATCGCGCCATTCTGCTCAGCCTGATCGAGCTGAAACCCGACCAACGCTTCCTGCTGGGCCGAAACCGGCGCATTGGGCATCTCGATTTTGATCGGTTTGGTGGTCGCAACCGTTTGGTTGACGCCCTGTTTGAACTTGAAGGTAACCGGATCAACCTGCTTGCCAATAATCTGCCCGCCCTGGGTCAAGGCGATGAAATAGGGCAGGGTGATCTGATTGCCGCTCAAAGCCGGCCCGCGCACCGCGCTGAACCCCACCCGAAATTTTGTGACCACCCGGCGCTTGCCCTGCGCCGTGCATGATCCCGCCACACCGGTAATCCGTGCCGACACTTCGCGCGCAGAAATTCCCGGCGCATCCCGTCGCGCCTTGACCAGCTGATTAGCCTGGGTCAGCACCGACACGGTCGGGCAATACAACGCCACTTTATCATGCCCGCTCGAACAGGCCGCCAACAACAAAGGCACCGCCAACACCGAAACACGCTTCAATCCACGCACTGCACTCTCCTTGTCCACGCATCCCTCTCTTGCCATCATTTCGCCAATCGGTCATCTCCACCGGCAATGGCCGTATATACCGAAGTTACCGATGGCATGTTGAATGCGTTCCTCACCCAGTATGATCTGGGCGAGGCCGTCGCGTTTCGCGGCATCGCCGAGGGGGTGGAGAACAGCAATTACGCGCTCCGCACCACCCAGGGCGATTTCATTCTCACTGTGTATGAAAAGCGCGTCGATCCCGCTGATCTCCCTTGGTTCCTCGGCCTGCTCGACCATCTCGCCGCGCGCGGCCTGCCCTGCGCACGGCCCATGCGTACCCGCGCGGGCGCTAATTTGAGCCAGCTCGCCGGTAAAGCCGCCGCCATCACCGGCTTTTTGCCCGGCGTTTGGCCGCGCGAGCCGACCATCGCCCATTGCGCCGAACTCGGCGCCGCCCTCGCGCACCTGCACCAAGCCGGCGCCGATTATCCGGTCGAACGCCCCAACGCGCTGGGTCCCGCCGCCTGGGGCCCGCTTTGGGCGCAATGCCGTGACCATGCCGACGCGATTGAGCCGGGCATGAAAACCACGCTCGATGACACGCTCGCCACCATCATCCCCGCCTGGCCGACCACCCTGCCGCGCGGCCAAATCCACGCGGATCTGTTTCCCGATAACGTGTTTTTCCTCGATGGCGCGATCTCCGGCCTGATCGATTTTTATTTCGCCGCCACCGATTTTTTCGCCCTCGACCTCGCAATATGCCTGAACGCTTGGTGTTTCGAGCCCGATTTCAGCTTCAACCGCGCGAAATCCGCTGGCCTGATCGCCCGCTATCAGGCAATCCGCTTGCTCACCGCCGCCGAACGCTCAGCCCTGCCTTTGCTCTGCCAAGGTGCCGCGCTTCGCTTCCTGCTCACCCGGCTCTATGACTGGCAAAACACCCAAGCCGGTGCGCTGGTCACCAAAAAAGATCCGCGCGATTATCTGAGGCGCCTTACCGTGTTCCAATCGATGACCAGCGATACCGATTATGGACTCTGAACCCATCGACGCTCATCCTGGTACGGCCATAGTCGAAATCTGGACCGATGGCGGCTGCAAACCCAATCCCGGCCCTGGCGGTTGGGCCGCGATTCTCTGCACCGGTCCGCATCAGCGCGAATTATCCGGCGCCGAGCCGGCCACCACCAATAACCGGATGGAACTCACCGCCGCCGCCGCCGCGCTCGAAGCCCTGAAACGTCCCTGTCGGGTAACCCTGCATACCGACAGCGAATATCTGCGCCTCGGCATCACCCGCTGGCGCGACGGCTGGGTGCGTCGCAACTGGCGCAACGCGAAGGGCGATCCGGTCGCCAATTACGAATTATGGCAACGCGTGCTCGCCGCCGCGAAACCCCATCAAATCGAATGGCTCTGGGTCCGCGCCCATACCGGCAACCCGATGAACGAACGCGCCGATCAGCTCGCGACCAAAGCGCGCGAAGCGCTGGGCGGCTAACCCGCCGCCAACTGCTCAACGCTCATCATCGGATATTGGTTGGCTGCCGCCAACTGCACGGTAATATCCTGCCCCAAGGTCAGTGTTGGCGGCACTTCCGCCGCACCATCGGTCCAGCGCCCATCCGCTTCCGGCGCGTGCCAGCCGGTGACCAGCCTTGGATCATTCAGCGCAATCGCGCTGCCATCGGCGCGCAGCAATGCCGCAATTTTCACGCCCAGTTGCCGCAAATCACGCGGATCAGGAGTCAAATGGCCCGGCACCGCATAGCGTGAGCGGATCACCACCCCACCCGCAGGCAAGGGGGCAATTTCCAATGCCGGATCATCGCAGGTCTGGATCATCGCGCGCGCCAAAATCTCGGCCCGCATCGCTTCGACCACCGGCCCAGCCTCGGCAAACGGCGCACAACCGCGTTGCTCGCGTGAGGTTTGGGCAAAATTCGGATATAGAGTCAGTGGTCCCGCGCTATTGGTGAAGGCGCCGCGATTGCCGGTATCCAAATAGGATTCAGCCGGCGCCCCATCCGCGAACAACACCGCGTGAAACGGCAATTCCACATGGTAATAATTCACCCCGAAACGCCTAATTTGGCGAACACTATAGCCGTTGACCAAAATTTTGGCCGGAATCAAATGCCCATCAAACCAAAACGCATGATCCGGCGACACCACTAAATCACGATGCGGCACCCCATCACCCAGCGCCCCCGCCGCAATGAGTATCGGCCACACCGTCTCCGGGCGCGGATGCCTCGTGCAGTCAACCCGTCGCGCCCCAATCCAAATCACTGGCACGGTCCGCCGATCATGCAGCACGACCCGATCATTAACCCGGATGAACTCAACCTTAATTTCGCCACGCGCGGTCAAAATCCGGGTGCCCGCAGCAAAACACGGATTGCCGTTGCTAAACCCTTGATCGTGAACCACTGCCTGCGCGCGCGCCGCGCCCCGTTTCGCCCCCTCAAACGCCAAAGGAGCCTCACGGTCCAGAATCGCCGTCGCGGCAAGAGGGGCACTTAATAAATCGCTACTCATTCCAAATCCCTAGGCATTTGCCGTTCGCTTTGGCTCACGAACAAGGCTCTACCTTATTGTTTTGTGGGCAACTTCATCCGACTAAATGATTCCATTTGATCGGATGTTGCCCTAACACGTTACAAACTATATTGCGTTAATCCCTCGATATCAAGACAATTAACACTTTATCGAAAAAATTGTTCAGTTAGTATCGTCCGGTCAAGCCGGTCGTCACGCCACCAGAGGGGCCCGCAAAGTCGCGGCGCGCGCCCAGCCATCCGCCGCATCCTCGTCAAACAATTCGGTCAGCCGCTTCATCATCGTGCCGCCCAATTCCTCCGCATCCACAATGGTCACCGCCCGCCGATAATAGCGCGTCACGTCATGGCCAATGCCAATCGCGGTCAATTCCACCAGATTGCGCGCTTCAATATCGCGGATCACATCGCGCAAATGCCGTTCCAGATAATTACCCTGATTAACCGAGAGGGTGCTGTCATCCACCGGCGCCCCATCGGAAATCACCATTAAAATGCGCCGATGCTCTGTTCGCGCCAATAGCCGCCGATACGCCCAGGCCAACGCCTCGCCATCGATATTTTCCTTGAGCAGCCCTTCGCGCAACATCAACCCCAAATTGCGCCGCGCCCGCCGCCAGGGCGTGTCAGCGGATTTGTAAATAATATGCCGCAAATCGTTCAACCGGCCCGGATCGCGCGGCTTATTCGCCGCCACCCATTGCTCGCGGCTCTGCCCGCCTTTCCAGGCGCGGGTGGTGAAGCCTAAAATCTCCACCTTCACCGCGCACCGCTCCAACGTGCGCGCCAAAATATCGCCGCACATCGCCGCCACCGAAATTGGCCGCCCGCGCATCGAGCCCGAATTATCGATCAATAACGTCACCACCGTATCGCGAAACTCGGTGTCGCGTTCGCGCTTGAAACTCAGCGGCAGCAAAGGATCAACCACCACCCGCGCCAGGCGGCCCACATCGAGCAACCCTTCTTCCATATCGAAATCCCACGCCCGCTGCTGCTGTGCCAGCAGACGCCGCTGCAACCGGTTCGCGAGCTTGGAAACCACGCCATGCAAATGCTGCAACTGCTGATCGAGCAATTGCCGCAACCGGGCTAACTCCTCGGCATCACACAACGCTTCTGCATCAATTTCCTCATCGAACTGCCGGGTAAACGCCTTATACGCTGCAACCGGATCGCCCTCAGGGGCGCGCCGCCGCTGCTGCGGACCGGCGGGCGCATCATCAGCGGCCTGGGCTGCGTCCTCATCGAACTCCTCATCCGCCTCGGCATCCGCCGCATCGGCGGCGCTGGTTTCCGGTGTTTCGGCAAATAATTGCGAGGGATCGGGTTCGGACTGACTCTCGCCTTCACCGCGTTGATCCTGTTGCAGCGATTGCTCACCTTGTTCGCCGCCACTCTCCTCATCCTCGCTGGTCTCGCTCTCGGCATCCGCCTCGGCCAACTCCATTGCAGCCAGCA
>JAJZEG010000348.1 GCA_021828605.1 Pseudomonadota bacterium
ACTCAACGACACGTTCCGCCGGTTCAAGGATTTAGCCGACCGCAAAAAGCTGGTCTATGACGAGGATATCATCGCTTTGTTCGATGAGGCGGCGGTGCGCGATCATCAACGTATCCAATTCGTCTCGCTGGAAGTGTGGGCAGGCTCGAAAGCCAAGCCGCGCGCCGTGCTGGAATTGGAGGTCGATGGCGTGACCCAAACCGCCGAGGCGCAGGGCGATGGTCCGGTCGATGCTACTTTCAACGCCATCCAGGCGATTTTCCCCCACCAGGCCGAATTGCGGCTCTTTACCGTGGGTGCCGTCACCGAGGGCACCGACGCGCAGGCCCGCTGCGGCGTGCGGCTCGAAGAAAGCGGCAAACTGGTCGATGGTCAGGGTGCCGATACCGATACCATCGTCGCCGCCGCCCGCGCTTACATCCACGCGCTGAATAAATTGCTGGTCAAGCGCGAGCGAACCGAACCGGTATCACTCTCCGCCTGAGTCACTCTCCGCCTAATAGGAACGCCTGAAGCTGCGCCAGGGTTTCACCTGGCGCTTCTTCGGCGAGATAATGACCGCTGCGCACTGCGCTGCCACTAAGCGCGGCCGCGCAGTAATCGCGCCAGATATCGAGCGGCTGATAAAGTCGGCCCACCAACCCGCGCGCGCCCCATAAAATGCGGGTCGGGCAGATGATTTTGTCGCCCTCAGCCCGGCTCGCCCGATCATGCTCCAGATCGATGCTGGCGGCGGCCCGGTAATCCTCGCAAATCGCGGTAATCGTCGCTGGGTTGGCGGCGGCGGCCTGATAATCAGCGAGGGCGGTGGGCGCAAAAATAGTGGGATCGGTGTGATGGCGCCCGCCTTGGGCGCGCAGCCACAGAGCGGGGTCGAGATTAATCATCGATTCCGGCAGCGGATGCGGCTGAGCCAGAAAAAACCAGTGATAATAGCCCATGGCGAATGCCATATCGGTGCGCTCAAAATGCTCGATGGTGGGAATAATATCGAGCAGAGCCAGCCTTTCCACCCGCTGCGGATAATCAAGCGCGAGCCGGTGCGACACCCGCGCCCCGCGATCATGACCGACCAAGGCAAATCGCGGCAGTCCCAGATGCTCCATCAAATCAGCCATGTCGCGCGCCATCGCCCGCTTGGCGTAAGGCGCGTGATCGGCGCTAGGCCCAGGCTTATAGCTCTCTCCATAGCCGGTCAGATCCGGGCAGATCACGGTGAACTGCGCGGCGAGGGCAGGGGCGAGATGATGCCAGATCAAATGGGTTTGCGGCATGCCATGAAGCATGAGCAAGGCCGGACCGGTGCCACCCCGCCGCAGGCGGAAATGCCGGGTGGCATCCAGGGCGATATGCTGTTCGTCAAAGCCGGGAAACAAGTCAGCGGCGGTTTCAGCCATGAGATACCTGACAATGATTGAGGAAAATCGTGACCCGATGCGGTCCCGGCGCCTCGACCCAGCACAGCGAGCTTTGAAATAAATCGAGGAGATGCGGACGCAAAATGCGGCTGGCATAATCCGGGGTCAAGTCAGGCACCGCGATGCGCGGATAGGCGCGCGCCCGGGCCAGCAAAGCGGCGTTCGCTTGCCGGGCGACCAAAATCGTCGCGCTGGACGGTGCTGCGTTGATGAACGGGCCGGGAATCCCCACCCCATCATTGCCGAACGGAATAATGATCAGCGTCGGCGCGCCCATCCGCCCCGTGCGCAGGGCAAGCCGAGCCGTGGGTTGCATCGTCTGCGGCGCAACAGCGAGGCCGATCAGGGCCACGAAATCCAGCGCGAGCAGCATAAAGCGCAGGCGCGGATAGGGCGCGAGACCGGCGGCGAGCAACAGCCCAATAAAGGGCAGTCCCAGCCAGAAATAGCGAATTTCAAACGGCATGGTGTTAAAGGCAGCGCCGAGCATCAGCAAACCGAGCGGCGGTGCGACCGCCCCGGCAAGCAGCAAGGTTTTGGCGCGCACGGCCAAGCGGGCACGGAGCGCAATAATCACGAGCAGGAGCAAAAATCCGCCAAGGGCGGCTGCGGCGGGCAGCATCAAAGCGCGCGGAGCATAATCAGGCAGTCCACCCAGTATGGCGGCGGCTTGGTCGCGAAGCAGGGCCGCGCTTGCGCGAGTGATGGTAAAATGGTGAAATTGCCCCTGTCGGGAATTGCGCTGGGCAAGGTAAAACCAACCCCAGAGCGGCACCAGCGGCAAGGCACCAAAACTCACCGGCCAGAGCCGGGATCTGGATTGGCTGGCAAGCCAGAGCCAGAGTCCTACCGCAGTGAACACCGCCAGATCATTGGTGCAGCAGGCGCTCGCGAGCAGCGCGCCCGCGCCGAAATCGCTGCGCGTCGTCGGCGCGCCCCGGAGCAGGGTCAGCAGCGCGCCGAGAATCAGCGCGGTGGTAAGAGCAAAATCGCGCGCCACGATGCTGGAATAAGCAAAGCCATAACAGCCCAGCGTGAGCAGCAGGGCGCTCGGCGGGTCGATCCCGAGGGCGGCGGCAATCCGCGCCAGCAGCAACAGCGCAATCAGCGCGCACAGCACCGAAAGCAGGCGCAGCGCGAGCAAAGACGGGCCAAACGCCGTGCGCCAGAGTTTGGCCAGCCAGAAATAAAATGGCGGATGCACATCGCCCCGGCGCAAATTGCGCGCAATGTTAGCAAAACCAGCCTTGCCGATAAAATCGGCGCGGACCTGCGGCGGGGTAAAAGGGCGGGTGGGCCAGACCGGGCGCGGATCACCGGCGAGTAAAAACACGGTGTAAAACTCGTCATATTCGCCACCGCGCAGCACCGCAATGGCGGTCAGCACACCAGCGGCGACCAGGAGCAGCAGAGTCAAACGCGAACGGCGCATGGCGTAAACAACCATGGGTTGCAATATCGCGCAATCGGGCGGTGGGTTGGGTCGCGAAATAATATTGCACGGGCTGCGGGGCTCGGCTAGAGAGTGATGAATATTCTAAACAGTTTCATCGTGGGGGAGAGTCGGAATGTTGATCGGGGTGCCGCGCGAGATTAAAAATCAGGAGCATCGGGTTGGCTTGACGCCCGCATCGGTGCGCGAATTATGCAGCCATGGCCATCAGGTGCTGGTGGAAACCGAGGCGGGTGCCGGGATTGGCGTCGATGATGCCGCCTATATCAAGGCGGGGGCGACGATTGCCGCCGATGCGGCGGCGGTGTTCGAGCAAGCCGCAATGATTGTGAAAGTGAAAGAGCCGCAGCCCGAGGAATGCAAACGCCTGCGTCCCGAGCAGCTTTTATTCACCTATTTGCATCTCGCCCCGGACCCGATGCAGGCGAAATTGCTGATGGAATCAGGGGCCACCGCCATCGCCTATGAAACAGTAACCGATGAGCGTGGCCGTTTGCCGCTGCTCGCACCGATGAGCGAAGTGGCCGGGCGGATGGCGGTGCAGGTCGGCGCGGTCTCGCTGCAAAAAGCCCATGGCGGCTTCGGCGTGTTGCTCGCCGGCGTGCCGGGTGTCGCCCCGGGCCGGGTGGTGGTGCTCGGCGGCGGCGTGGTCGGCACCAATGCCGCGCGGATCGCACTCGGCATGGGGGCCGATGTCACGATTTTGGATAAATCAATCGGGCGGCTGGCCCAGCTCGATGATCTCTACGGACCGCATTTGAAAACCGTGTTCGCCACCGCCGAGGCGATCGAGGAGCAGGTGTTTCATGCGGATCTGGTCATCGGTGCGGTGTTAGTGCCGGGCGCCTCAGCGCCGAAATTAGTCACGCGGGCGATGCTGAGCGAGATGCGGCGCGGCGCGGTGCTGGTCGATGTCGCGATTGACCAGGGCGGCTGTTTCGAGACCAGCCGGGCCACCACCCATGACGATCCAACCTATTTGCTCGATGGCATTGTGCATTATTGCGTGGCCAACATGCCGGGCGCGGTGCCGCGCACCTCGACTTTTGCGCTGGCTCAAGCGACATTGCCCTATGTGCTCAAATTGGCGGATCACGGTTGGCAGGTGGCATTGCGCGGTGATGCGGGCTTGCGCGCCGGGTTGAACGTGGCGCGCGGGAAAATCGTGCATCCGGCGGTCGCGGCAGCGTTGGGCGTCGAGGCGCTAGCGATTGAGCCGTTGCTAAACTAACATGATTGACCCGGCTTGCCTTGGTGACCGGTTAAAGCGCATGCGGGTGATGTTCGGCCTGACCCAGCGCGAATTGGCGCGCCGGGCCGGGGTCACCAATGGTGCGATATCGCTGATCGAGCAAAACCGGGTCAGCCCGTCAATTTCATCGCTGAAAAAAATCCTCGATGGGATTCCGATGTCATTGGCGGAGTTTTTCACCCTCGACATGCAGGCCGATGACGAGGTGTTTTTTGCCGCAAGCGACCTGACCGAAATCGCGTTCGGGCCAGAAATTTCGCTTCGCATGGTCGGGCGGGCGGTAAAGCGGCGGGCGATGCAGGTGATGCATGAAATCTATCAGCCCGGTGCCGATACCGGCGCGGTGATGCTGCGCCATGATGGCGAGGAAGGCGGCCTGATCACCAAAGGCCGCTTGCTGGTCACCGTCGGCGCGCGCGAGCAGGCGCTGGGAATTGGCGATGCCTATTACTTCCCAAGTCGGATTCCGCACCGGTTCCGCAACCCGTTCGATGCGGTGTGCGAAGTCGTCAGTGCCAACACCCCGCCCAGTTTTTGAACTCACAGATCAAACAAGGATAGCTGCGCGCTAACCGGGGCGCTCCCGCTCGCGTTCCCGCGTGAGCTGGTGCGCGAATGAGGCCGGATAAAGCCGGTGCAATCAAGCGCAGGCGGGGTGCGTTCCAGCCCATGTTGGCGGGCGGCGCGCTTGAACCGCGCGGTCAGCAAGGCGGCATAAGGCCCCTGCCCGGTAAACCGGCGCCCGAAAGTGGAATCGTTCAGTTCGCCGCCGCGCACCTCGCGGATCAAGGCCAGAATCCGCGCCGCGCGATCCGGCACAATGCGGTTGAGCCAATCGGTCATCAAATCACGCACTTCGAGCGGCAGGCGGAGCAAAATAGCGTTGGCATAGAGCGCACCGGCCTGGGCTGAGTCGCGTAAAATAGTCTCCAATTCCGCATCATTGAGGCCGGGGATCATCGGCGCGGCGAGCACACCCACCGGGATTTTGGCGGCGCTGAGTTCGGCGATGGCCTGCACCCGGCGCAGCGGGGTCGCGGCGCGCGGTTCCATCGCGCGGGCGAGGCGCGGATCGAGCGTGGTGATCGACAAATGCACCCGGACCAGGTTGCGCGCGGCCATCCGCCCCAGAATATCGATATCCCGCAACACCCCGGCTGATTTGGTCACAATAGTAACCGGATGATTATACCGCTCCAGCACCTCCAGCACCGCGCGGGTCAGCCGAAGCTGGCGTTCAACCGGCTGATACGGATCGGTGTTGGAGCCGAGCATAATCGGTGCGGGCTGATAGGATTTGCGCGAAATTTCGCGCTCCAGCAGGCCTGCGGCGTCGGGCTTGAAAATCAGTTTGGTCTCGAAATCAAGCCCCGGTGAAAAACCTAGATAAGCGTGGCTGGGCCTGGCATAGCAATAGACGCAGCCATGTTCGCAGCCGCGATACGGGTTCACGCTCCGATCAAAACCCAGATCCGGACTTTCATTCCAACTCAAAATACTGCGCGTGGCATCGCGGATCAGCACGGTCTGCGGCGGCGGCGCAGCCTCCTCCAGCCGATCCCAGCCATCATCGAAGGCTTCGATATGCTGCGTGTCAAATCGGTTGGCGGGGTCGTGCAGCGTACCACGTCCCGGCAAGTCAGCGCGTTGGGCGATCACTGATTGCATGTTCTTGCTCCGTTCTCATCCGTTCAATCATGAATGGTGATCCTGGTCAAGAACAAAATAAGAACTGTGTCAGATATTGCGGGGGCGCGGCTGTCAACTCCGCCCGTAATGATCCTCCAGCCGGACAATATCATCCTCGCCCAAATAAGCGCCCGATTGCACTTCAATCAAAGTGAGCGGGATTTTGCCGGGATTTTCCAGCCGATGGACGCAGCCGAGCGGCAAATACAGGCTCTCATTTTCGCGCACCAAAACGGTTTCGGTATCGCGGGTGACCAAAGCCGAGCCCGCAACCACCACCCAATGTTCCGCGCGGTGGAAATGTTTTTGCAGGCTGAGCCGCGCACCCGGATTAACCACGATGCGCTTGACCTGAAACCGCTCGCCCTCAATCAGGCTTTCATAAAAACCCCAAGGCCGATCAACGCGGGTATGGCTGTCGGCCTCCTGGCGCTTTGTTTCGCGCAAACGCTCCACCACGATTTTCACGTCCTGCGCGCGGCTCCGATGCGCGACCAGCACCGCATCTTGCGTGGTAACCACAATGGCATCATCAAGGCCGAGCAGCGTGGTCACAGCGCCTTCGCTGCGCACATAGCAATTCCGCGAATCCTCGATCAGCGTATCGCCGATGGCGGCATTGCCTTGCGCATCCTTGGGAGCGATCTCCCATATCGCCGACCATGAACCAACATCCGACCAGCCCAAACTGGCGGGAACCACAGCGGCGCGGCTGGTGCGCTCGGCGATGGCATAGTCAAAGCTGATCGAGGGTGCGGCCCGGAAGGCGTCAGCGCCGAGGCGAATAAAATCCAAATCCGCACTGCTCGCCGCCAGCGCGTCGCGTGCCGCCGCCAGCACGGCGGGGGCGAGTTCGGCGAAACTGTCGATCAAGGTGTGCGCGGTGGCAACGAACATCCCCGAATTCCAGCAATGTTTGCCCTGCGCGATCAGGGCCATGGCGGTGTCAGGATCGGGTTTTTCGATAAAGCGCGCAATTTGATAGGCGCCTGGAATGTCGGCCAGCGCGTTGCCTTGTTCGATATAGCCATAGCCGGTTTCCGGGCTGTGCGCGTGCATGCCGAAGGTGACAATCAATCCGGTGCGCGCAGCAGAGGCGGCAATCGCCAGGGCCTTGGTCAGGGCGGCGCCATCGGCGATTGCGGCATCGGCGGGCATAATCCACAGCAAAGCGTCAGGATCGGTGCTGGCGGCAAGCAGGGCAGCGGCGGCAATCGCGGGGGCGGAATTGCGGCCTTCAGGTTCCAGCAAAATCCGCGCGCCCTTGGCCTGGCTGGCGCGAAGCTGCTCGGCGACGATGAAACGATGCTCTTCATTGGCCACAATGATCGGCGGCGCAAAGCCAGGGCCGACAGCGCGGGCGGCGGTTTCTTGCAGCATCGTCTGCGCTGAAATCAGCGGCCAGAATTGTTTCGGATAGGATTTGCGCGAAATCGGCCATAAGCGCGTGCCCGAACCGCCGCAGAGAATGACCGGAGCGATGGTCGATGACGGGTGAGCTTCGGGGTCCAACATGATTTTCGCTCCTTCACTGCGACAACCCATTGCCAGTCACAGCGCGAGACGTCTAGTGTCCGCAATTTGAAATCCGCAGGATTTCAAATTCAGGGTGGACACTAGAAAATTCAATATGTTAGTGGCCTGCTTATCCCTGAAATTCACCCATGAATTCCAGGGGCAGGACACTGGCTTGGAGCGAAAGTCGGGCGCGGAGCTGGCAATGAAGTATCGGTTAGATGATTTAACGAGTGCTGAATTTAAGGCGATGCAGCCGGGTAATCCGGTGATTTTATTGCCAATGGGTAGCATGGAAGATCAAGGGGCGCACGCGCCGATGGGTGATTTTCGCCTGGCCAGCATGATGGCGCAGCTGATCGCCAGTGCCGCGAGTTCGGTGGGCACGCTCTGCCTCGCCGCACCCGTAATCCCGTTTGGTGCCGCCGACCATTTCGCCTCGGTGCCTGGCGCAATCGCGCTGCGCCCATCGACGTTGGGGCTGGTTTTGGCCGAAATGATCCAAAGCCTGCTCGATCATCAACTGACCCGGCTGATCGTGCTGAACGGCCATGGCGGCAACGGGCCGGTGATCAGCGAGGTCACCAGGCGGGTGCGGCGCGAAGGCGGGCCGATTATCGCCTCGTTTCCGCTTTGGCGCGTGGCCGAGCGCGCCATGGCGCGGCGCATCGGCTCGGCGCCGGGACGGTTTGGCCATGGCGGCGAGCCGCTCGCCTCCATCGGCATGGCACTCCGCAGTGGCATGATGCGCCCCGATTTGGCGGTAACGCCCGCGCCGCCGGGGTCGCTGCTCGGTCTGAAAGTGACCGATTTCGGCACGCTGGGCTTTGAAGACATGCCCATCGATGCGCCGGTTGATTATGATCAAGTGGCGCCCAATTCCGCGCGCGGCGACGCGACCAAGGCCGATGCCGCCCTCGGTCTGGCGGTGGTGGCCGAACTCGTCGCGATTGCGGCGCGGTTCTGCCTGCATGTTGCGTCAACCCAATCCTGATCCGGCACATCGATGATCGTTCCCGCCTGGGTCGTGGTCACCACCGGCGCCGCCTTGTTTCAGGTG
>JAJZEG010000085.1 GCA_021828605.1 Pseudomonadota bacterium
TCGAGCAGAATCACCGTAATCGGTCGATCCCCCGCCGCCAAATGCACAAAACTAAGGGCGAGCAATTCACTATCGGTGCCCGATGCCGCGAGAATCACCGTGGTGCGGGCCGGCAGCTCCAGCGTGCTGCGAATTCGCCGCCGCATGATTCCCACCGCATGGGCGATCACCCGACGGTTGCCGCTTTTCAACATCGCCGCACTCAGGCTCAACCGTGCCCGATCCGCCGATTGATACCCGCGCTCGGACACGGATGACGCGGTCGAGGAGGCAAAAGTGATCGCCCAGGGTCGCGGTTGATGGCTGCATCCATAGCCGTTGAGCCCGGTCTGCGGGTCGCGCAGCAGGCGCGCATCACCGCCGGTTTCCATAATCGACTCGGTGGTGCCGAGCATCACCCACACCGCCCGCAGCCGGGTCAACTCGAGGGGGCTCGGCGCCACTATATCGGAAACCGGCGCAAACGACGCCAAATCCGGCCAAATCGCCCGACACTGATAGACCGAAGGCGGTTGATCGGTGGCGAGTTGTGCCAACCAGGGCAAGGGCAGCGGATTTGCGCAATCGGCCTCCCAAATCATCGCGGCAAAGCGCCCGGCGGCAAATCCGGCCAGCGCACCCGGCACACCAAAGCCGAGTAAGCGGCGCCACTCGGCTTGCAAGGATCCGACCAACCAGGCGTATCGGTTGGTCATGCGCAATTTATCGAGCGTTGCTTTCATCGGCCCGCTATAGCCGCGCGCTCACGCCATTGCCATGTAGTCATGCATTCAGGCCCCGTCATCGGCCCGAAACGCCGCTGGCCAATGATGCAACGCGGCGCCGACGACCACAATCAGATCAAACCGAATATCGGGCCGCTGCCAATTTGGCTGCTCAGCCAAAATAATCATCGCCGCCGCAACCAGCCGTCGGCGCTGGCGCGGCGTCACCGCCTCAAGTCCCGCGCGCTCGGTGGCGCGGGCTTTAACCTCAACAAAGACCAGAACAGAATCACTCTGCGCGACTAAATCAATCTCACCCTCGGGCGTGCGCACCCGATATCCTAATATTTGGTAACCTTGTGTCGCTAACCATTCTGCGGCGCGATTTTCTGACTGACGCCCCTTTGTATCGGCGGCTTGACGTTTCCGTCGCGATGTTGCGCAATATTTGACAGTATCGTTGGTTTCCATAACGGTTGGAAAGTTACATAATACAATATCGAAAGGATAGTGGCATTACTGATCAGGGCTTGTTGCAAAATTCAGTTTTATCCGTTAACAAAATTCACGGTTTAGATGAACACTTGGAAAAATCCGGGGGTCAACATGAATTTTGTGATTAACTTTCCAATTTACAAAAATTTGAGATTATTGTAGTGTTTTATGACGTTCACCGAATAAGCAGTCAGATAACCCTCACTAGGGCAGAACATTAAAATGATGCAATTTAACGAAATCGGCCACCAAATTCGCGCCTACCGGATGGAATCCGGGCTCAAAGCCGAAGAAATCGCCGCACGGCTCGGCGTATCGCGCGCCGCTCTGTACCGCTACGAGAAAGGCGAGGTGATTAAGCTCGATACGGTCAAGCGTTTGGCCGAACTTCTGAAAATCTCGCCCTTGACCCTGTTGGGCATCGGCGTCGAATATTTCAGTCGCCCGATTGGTTTTCTGGAACGGGTTCGCCAAATTGAGGAGAGCGCTGATCAAATTCTGGAAATCGCCGGACCAATCTCGTTTCTGACCACGTCTGATCAATATGAAGCGTTTGTTGCACAGATGTTCGATGAACTTGCCGATACCGCCGGGACCGACCGGGCGGCCTATCAAGCAGCCGCCGAACAGGTGCTCAGCGCCCTCGCCTCGCGCAAGCGGATGTTTGCCGCGCGGCGCCCCTCGGTGATTTCGGTGCTGACCCCGCGTTCCCTGCGCCGTTTCGTGATTGAGGGGATTGGCGGGGCGTTGCCCTTATCGGAAAATCTGCGCACCCGCAGCCGCGACATCGCCCGGCGCGAGGTGGAACGGGTGGCCGATTTGGTCGAAAGCGAGCCGATGGGCTTGCAATTCGGCCTGAGCCAGGGGGCCGAGCCGACCAGCCAGTTTATTTTATTGCGGGCCCGTGATCGCGCGACGCTGGCGATCAATCCGTTCCCGCCTGACGCCGCACCCAACGCGCAATCAGGCATCGCGATGATCACCAGTGCTGAGGACGCTTTGCAATCGCACCAGCGGATCGCCGAGCAAGCATGGCGCGAGGCAACCAAAGGCGGTGTCGCCGCGCGGCAAATCCGCGAAATTCTGGTCAGCGTTAATCGTTGAGCCACAAAAAACCCCGGCGCGAGCCGGGGTTTTCGTTGGAGCGATCACGCAGATTAGTGGAGGATAATTTCCACGCGACGGTTTTGCGGCTCACGCACGCCAGGGCCGGTCGGCACCAGCAGATGGGTTTCGCCAAAGCCTTTGATCACGATGTCTTGCTTCGGCACGCCATCGGAAACCAATTTCGCGGCAACCGTGTCAGCGCGCTTGAACGACAAACGCTGATTGTAAGCCGGCGTGCCCGAGGTATCGGTATAGCCGTTGACGTTCAGCGAGGTGACATGGGTGGTGCGCGAGGCATTCGCGGCCTGGGCAATAATCTGGTTCGCGCGCGGCGTCAGATTATATTTGTTCCAGTCAAAGAACACCAAGTAAGTGCGCGCCGGAGCCGGAGCCGGGGTTGCAACCGGCATCGGTGCCGCAACCGGCGGCGGGGCCGGCGGTGCCGGCGGGAAGAGCTGATAACGCAGCCCAACCAGGATCACGTTATTGCCGGAATGACCGACATTAATCACCGTGCCCGCAGGCGCGTCCAGATATTTCCGCGTATGGGTCAGTTCGGTGTAGGAATATTGCGCGGTCAGAGCCAGACCCGGCACTTGCGCGAGATTATAGGCGAAACCAGCGCCAACATCGAACGCGAAGCTGCCATAGGTGCCGCTATAGATATCGCCGTAAGCGGCCGGCAGAGCGAGATGCTGCCATTTCTGGTAGGCGTAACCAACGCCACCACCGATGAACGGCACGAAATTGGTGCCGGTTTGGAAATCATAAAACCCGTTCAGGAACGCGCCATAGGTGTTGACGCCGCCATGGACCGGGTTCGAGCCATTGAAATTATCATTGGCCTTGCGGGCGTTATTGCGGAAGAAATCGCCATCGATTTCAACGCGGAAACCGTTGCCAAGCCCGTAACCGACGCCGACTTGACCGGCATAGTCAGGACGGAACTCGATATGGCCGGCCTGACCGAGGCTGGCCGGGGCATAGTTGTAATGCTGATTCATCATCAGGTTGGTGCCAAGACCAAGGCTGACATAGGGGCCGGTGACCGGCGGCACTTGGGCCAGGGCCAGACCCGGCAGGGCAACAGCAGCCAACAGGCTAGCAGCACCCAACAGTTTTGCTCGAAGACGCATGGGAACACTCCAGTTTTTGTATGTGGCCAATAAGTGATTATCCAATTATCGAAGTCAAGTAGACCGGCAAAATGCGTCAATAAAATGGCCAGTTTTCCAGGGATGTCTCTATTGTGCCACGCAGCCGACGACCTGAAATGATAAATCGCTATTCGCAACGACCGCAGCGCCCGGCTCGGAGCGGACCAGCCAACCGCTGAACAAGGTATTGGCGGATTGATCGGCACCCGCCCCCATGACGGTCAAAAACGCCGCCGCATCCGGGATCGCTCCTTTGGGCCGCACCACGCAGGCTTTGACCGCGACATGCAACCCATCGCGGGTGAAGCTGGAGCCGACCGGGATTTTTAACCGGTTGACCGCCCCATCCTCCTGATCCAAGGCCGCGAGCACCGCGATTGGACGCGGGCGCCAGATATTGGCGGCGGCGGATAATCCGGCCTGGGTATTGTTTTGCGCATTGGGGGTCGCCGGGGTGGCGGGCTGCCCCGGCGTGAAGGCGGGTGGCGGCGTGGCCGGAAGGGCGATGTTCGGCGGCGGCAAGGCGGTATTGGGGATGGCGGTTTGCGCCGCATTCGAGGGGGGGGTCAGTGGCTGGACCGCATTGGCGGCGGGCGGCATCGCGGCTTGATACGGGTCGCTCGATTGCGCCCGGACCGGGTTGAGCGCGACGAAAGGCAACGCTGCCGCGAGGCCGATGATCAGGGCCACGCGCGAACCAGCACGCCTGATCGGCGGGTTCACGGTTTCAATCCAGCGGACAGGCCGGTGGACGGGGCCGCTGCGGGCTTGGTCGCCGCTGGGGCCGTCGCGCCGGCTTTTTTGGTTGAACTGGCCAAATTCGCGGCACTGAACACGAATTTACCCAAGAGTGACTCGATGTTGATTGCCGATTGGGTCACTTTGATCGCTTGATTGGATTGGAGCATGGTGGTCGAGCCGCCGGGGGAGATTGAGAGATAGTCGCCGCCCAGCAGCGAGGCGCTCTCTATGGCCGCCGAGCTGTCGCGGGGCACTTGCAGCTTGGGATCGACCGCGAACTTCACGATTGCCTCGTAGCTGGTCGGGTTCAGGGTGATGGCGCTGACATGGCCGACGGTGACGCCCGCGATTTTGACCGCCGAGCCCACTGACAGCGAGCCCACCGAGCCGAACTGGGCGGTGAGCGGATAGCCCGTCACGGTGTTGGTGGTATTGCGGGTGAAGGCAAAGACCACGAACGCGGCAGCGGCGGCGATGACCAGAAGGCCAGTCAGAATTTCGGCAGAACGAGTGCGCATGATGGTTATCGAATTCCCGCAGTGATTAATGAAAAATAGACCGAGTGGGGTTGCTTACTCCGGAGTCCAGGGCTGGTAGCCGCCTTTGCCTGGGTTGGGCCCTGTGGCCTTGCCCCCATAGGCTGGCGGGCGATAGGCCTGAGCCGTACCGGTGAGGTTGGGTTGATAGGGCGCTTGCCAAGCCTGACGGGAGGCGGCGGGTAAGGGAGCATCGGTGGTGAAATGCAGCCAGGCGTGCCATTCGGGTGGCACCAGCGACGCATCGCGCGCGCGGTTGGCATACACCACCCACCGGCGCTTGCGGCCATCCGGGCGGGTGGCGCGGCGCTCCTCATAATAGTGATTGCCAAACTCATCGGTCCCGGCGCCCAGGCCCTGGCGGAGGGTGCTGAGCACCAGACCCGGATTGATCAACAAGGCTGGCCACCCGCCCAAATCGCCGAGGGTGGGTTTTTTATCCCGGTTATCGCGTGGGTTATCGCCTGTGCGGATGGTGGTCATTCCTCATTATACCGTGCTGGCTGCGGCTGGTCTATGCCGCGCTGCACAAAGATACTGGCGGGGAAAAACCGGTATTTGGTGGTTGGAGCGAAAATTCACCACAAGATGCGGGTTGGGCCTCTGGCAAGCCGGATCGAGTCGCGCTAAACTCGTTTCATGAAAAACTCGCAGGGTCCATGGCGTGGTGTTCGCTTGTCGGCGGTTGACGCTGACCCGACCGGGGATGGGTTGGCCTCGGCGCGGGGGGTGATCCCGGCGGATTGGCCGGATCAGTGCGCGCAGGGCCTGTGCGCGATCAGGCCGCCTGTCGGGCGGGCGGCGGTTTCGGTGGTTGAGGCAACGCGGGATTGGACCGGTTTGGTTGAGCAGCGGGCGGCGCTTGCCGGGCTGCCTGCCGGTTTGGGCGCGCAGCTGGAGGCGGCATTGCGTGATCGGCTTGCCGCGCCGAGCCTGGGGATTTGGCGCAATGTGGCTGAGGATGTCCCGGGTTTTTTGTTGAATTTGCCGCAATTTTATGATGCGGATCGCGGGTTTGATCATTGGCGGTTGGCGGCGGTTGCGCAAGCGGCGGTGACGGCTGTTTCGGTGCTGGCCCCTGAGGCGCAGGCGATTGCGCTCGGGGTGAGTGATTTGGCGTTGCTGCTCGGCCAGCTTGATTTGGATTATGGCAGCGACGCCGCGCGCGATGTTGCCTGCGCGATTGCTGGATTGCTGGCGGCGCATGCGGATATCGCGTCGGCGCGGGTGCTGGCGACGGGTTTGGTGCCGGGCGTGCCGGTGATTAATCCTGCTTTGCCGCGATCCTGCGTGGTGCCGGGTTTGGTGGAGGCGGCGCTTGCCGCGCAGGCGCAGGCGGCTTCGATGGGTCAGCGCCATCATCGGCGGGTGCTCGCGATGGCGGCGGCGGGGCCGGTTGAGCAGTTGCTGGGCGTTGAGACGGTGGGCGTTGCGGCGCCGGTGAGTGCGTTGGATGGCAATGGGCGGTTGGCGCGTTGGGCGCGCGCCCGGCTGAGTGCGCGTGGGCAGAGTGCCGAGGCGGCGCTGGCGGTGAGTTTGGCCGGGCAGGATCCGTTTGGGGTGGCCGACCGGGCCGGGCGGCGGGCGATGATTGAGGCGTTGATGCCGTTTTTTGGCGCGCTGCCCGATTGTATAATGCCGGTCGAGCCCAAGCGGGGCGAGGCTGCGGCGCGGCGCGAGGCGCTGCCGACCCGGCGCGCGGGCTATACCCAGAAAGCGAGCCTGAGCGGGCATCGGGTGTTTTTGCGCACCGGCGACTATGCGGATGGGCGGTTGGGCGAGATTTTTATCGCTTTGCCCCGCGAGACGGCGGCGGTGCGCGGGTTGGCCGATAGTTTGGCGATCGCGGTGAGTGTGGGTTTGCAGCATGAGGTGCCGTTGGCGGCTTATGTCGATGCGTTGGCGGAAACCGGGTCTGGTGCGGCGGGGGCGGTTGAGGGCGATCCGCTGGTGCCGAGCGCATATTCGCCGGTCGATTATGTGATCCGGCATTTGGCGGCGAATTATCTGGATCGGCAGGAGGCTGTGGTTGAGCCGGAATTGGCGGTTCAGCCCGAGGCGAGCGGGCCGATGTTGCCGCTTGAGTTGCCGATGGATCAAGCGACCGCACCGGCGGTTGGGGGTGAAACAGGGCGGTCGCGCCGGGTGCGGACGCATTTGAAATTGGTGAGTTGAGTGATGTCGATCCATGCGCGTTTGGCCGAGTTGGGTGTGGTGTTGCCGAAGCCAGCGGCACCGGTGGCGACCTATGTGCCGGTGGTGGTGCAGAACGGGTTCGCGGTGGTGAGCGGGCAGTTGCCGATGGAAGCGGGGGCGCTCGCGGTGACCGGTAAATTGGGCGCCAGCGTGGATATTGCCCAGGGGCAGCGCGCGGCGCGGCTTTGTTTGATCAATGTGTTGGCGCAGCTGGAAGCTTCCTTGCCCGGCGGGTTGGACGCGGTGGCGCGGATTGTGCGGCTGGGCGGATTTATTGCGGCGGGACCGGATTTCACCGATCATGCGAAAGTGATGAACGGGGCTTCGGATTTGGCGGTGGAGATTTTCGGCGAGCGGGGGCGCCATGCCCGCTCGACCGTGGGGGTACCCTCCTTGCCGCTCGATGCGGCGGTGGAGATCGAGGCGATGGTGGCGCTGGTTTAGGATTGTCACATTTTCGCGCTGGCTCGCTCGCTGATCCGGTCGCGCCAGGTTTGGACGTGGGGGTAGCCCGCTTCGCCGGGGCGGAACTTCATTAATTTGGCGAATTCGATGCCGCAAAAGGCGGTGATGTCGACGATGGTGAGGCGATCACCATAGATATAATGTTGGCTGGCGAGGGTGGTGTTGAGCCACGCCATGACGTCGCCGAGTTTTTCCGCTTGTTTTTGGCCGTATTCGGGGAATTGCGGCACTTCGAGCGGGGCGAGGCCGGGATGGCAATGGCGGATCCAATGGGCGATGGGCATCAGGAGATGGAATTCGACCCTTCGGTCGGTCATTTCGATGAAAGCGCGCTCGGTGGCGTCGGTGCCCATCAAATTGGGTTCGGGATAGAGCGATTCCAGATAAGTGCAGATGGCGCGGGATTCGCCGAGATGCCGACCGTCATTGAGTTCGAGCACGGGGACGCGGGTGAGCGGGCTTAGGGCGCGAAAATCATCGGTTTTATGCTCTAATTTATTGAGATCGATGGCGATTTCCTCGATGCCGGTGATGTTTTTTTCGACCAAAAACATATGCACGCGGCGCGGGTTGGGGGCCCGTGGGGCGGTGTAGAGTTTCATGAGTTTGCTCCCTGCGGTGGTTGGTTGGTGGGAAATTGATCATGGAATCGGGATTTGGGCAAATATTTTGCGCCGAGATGAGTTATTTTGTTACGATATCGTAATGAATTAGGCGTGAGTCGGCGACTTGGCTTAAGTGCGCTTGAAAAAATTGCGGTGGCGCGGGGTTGGGGGGTCGGATTCGAAGGGGAGCGGATGGGGTTTGAATAAATCGGCGCGGGTTAGGGATTTGAAGGGTTTGGGCGCGCGCGGTTTGGGCGGTTTGGGCGCGCGCGGTGTGGTGCGGGGTTTGCGGGGGCGGGGTTCGGCTTTGAGATGGGGTTGGGCGGGGATGCCGAGCATGAAGCAGTAGGAGCGCAGGATCGGCTTGAGCCGG
>JAJZEG010000154.1:0-2163 GCA_021828605.1 Pseudomonadota bacterium
TTGTTAAGTCATGAAAAAACTCTCACTGCTCAGCCTACCGGCTGTAGTTTTGTTGGCCGCATGCTCATCGGGATCCGGAGCGGCGCCCAGCACCCAAGCCTCCGCCAAAGCCAGTAGTGCGGCATACCTTGCAGGTCTGCCCGCGCCGCAGCGTGAAACCGCCTTGTTTTGCCAATCGCAAGCGCAAATCAAGCTCGGTGGCACGGTGTATCTCGAATCAGCACCGGCATTGCTGAGTTCCGACGTGACCACCAATTTCTCACCGAGTGTGCTGGGTGGCAAAATGACGATTTTGTATGACCGGGTCGATAATAATGCCGTGACTCATGGCATTTATCGCTGCGATCTCAACGCTGGCAGCAAAAAAAAGAAGTAAGCATCCGGCTCATAGCCTCGTAGCGCCGTTCAAGGAATGCGCGCTACGAGGCTCGACCCGGCTATTTTTCGCCGCGCACCATCGCACCGGTGGCCTTGGCCGTTGCCGCGATAATTCGGCTCGCGACCGCATCGATTTCAGCATCGGTCAGGCTTTTCTCGCGCGGCTGTAGCGTCACCGCCACCGCGAGCGATATTTTGCCGTCCGGCACGTGCTCCCCCGCATAACGGTCAAACAAAGCGACATCGGTGATTAGCGCCCGGTTGGCGCCGCGCACCGCGCGCAAGACTTGCTCGGCGGTGATTGTCGCATCGACCACAAAGGCGAAATCGCGCCGCACCGGCTGCAATGGTGCCAAATCAGGGGCCGCTTTACGGCGTCGTTTCGGATCGGCGATTGCGTCGAGCATTAATTCAAAACAAGCGGTGTTCTTGGGTAAATCGAGCGCCGCGGCCACAGTCGGGTGCATGATCCCGAAATGACCGAGCATAATTTTCGGCCCCTGGCGCACGGTGCCCGATTGTCCCGGATGGTAATGCCCCGGCGCGTCAGCGGTCACGCTTAGAGCATCAATCGGCACGCCGAGTTCGCTCAAAGCGGCGAACAGATCGGCCTTGGCGTCCCACACATCGATCAGGCGCTCAGGAGCAACCCATGACAGCGATGTCCCGCCCAGGCGTACCCCCGCCGCAATCAGGCTCTGCCCGGTTGGTGAAGCATCGGCAAATCCAGGCCCGACCTCAAACAAGGCGACATCAGCGATCCCGCGCGCTTTATTCGCTTGCGCGGCCAGCGCCAAGGTGGCGAGCGGGGTTGGACGCATCTGATCAAGGTCAGCGGCAATCGGGTTCGCCACCCGCAACCCCTCGGGGGTCGGCCCGAATCGGGCGGCGTGGGCCTGGGCGACAAAGCTGAACGTCACGCATTCATTCAGGCCTCGTGCAGCCAACAGCCTGCGCGCGCGCATCAAACGGGTTTGGCGGGCGGTCAAGGTCGGCTGGGGCACGGCGGATAGAGGCGGCAGGGAGATCGGCGCTACACGGTCCAAACCTTCGATGCGCAAAACCTCTTCGATCAAGTCAATTTCGCCCGCAACCGCCGCAGCCCCGGCTGCCGCCTGCTCGGCGCGGGCCGCATTCAGCTCAGGTGCGGGGTCGAGCAGTGCTAACGGGCCATTCAGCGTGTAGATCGCCGGATCATACGTATAATTCGAGCAGGTCACCGCCACGTCATTGCGCCAAGCCGGGACCGACACTGTCACCTGCGCCTGATCCTGGCCGCGGGGGACGAATCCCAAACCTTGCAAAATCTCGACCGTCCGGCCAGCTGCCACCGGATGACCGCCGAATGAGCCTAGGCGCTCGAACCGCAATGTCGCATTGCGCTGCCAGGCAGGCTCCGCACCTGCGGTAACCATCGCACTCGGCGCACCGCCGCACATCTCGATGATCATTGCTGTCGCGGCATCGAGGGCCTGGATTAAAATCGACGGATCAATACCGCGCTCGAAACGCTGGCGCGCATCGGAATGAATGACGCTGCGCTGGCCGCTTAACGCAATTCGCACGCGATCAAACAGGGCGCATTCAATGAACACATCCGTGGTCGCGTGGTCGCAGCTGGTTGCCTCCCCACCGACAATTCCGGCGAGCGATTGCGCGCCGCGCTGATCAGCGATCACGCAATCCTCCGGCCCGGCCAGCACCTCTTTGCCATGCAGCCCGGCGAATCGCTCGTCGGTGCCCCGGCGCAGCGTTAAAACCCCACCGGCCACTTTGCTTGCATCA
>JAJZEG010000154.1:2173-8319 GCA_021828605.1 Pseudomonadota bacterium
CAGCGGGCGACCCAGATCGATGGTGAAGAAATTGGTAATATCGACGAGCGCACTAATCGGTCGCAGCCCGATGGCGGTGAGCCGTTGCTTCAACCAATCGGGGCTCTCGCGGTTGGTCACGCCGCGCACGGTGCGCCCGACGATCCACGGGCACGCCTCGGGGAAATTATTGCGCCACGCAATCAAACTATCGCCCTCACCCGCAATCGGCGCGGGCGACCAAGGGCGCAGCGTGCCCAGCCCGGCGGCGGCCAAATCCCGCGCCACACCGCGCACTGAAAACCCATCACCGCGATTGGGTGTGACGCCAATTTCAATCACCGGATCATCAAGCCCGGCCCAACGCGCGTAGCTCAACCCGAGCGGCGCATCAGCGGGCAAATCGATAATGCCGTCATGATCCTCGCCCAGCCCGAGTTCGCGCTCGGAGACCAGCATCCCCGCCGAGGCAACGCCTCTGATCTCGCCAACCTTGAGCACCAGGCCGCTCGCCGGCACCACCGAGCCCGGCGGGGCGAACACCGCCATCATGCCGGTGCGCGCATTCGGCGCGCCACAGACCACCCCGACCTCGCCCTGTTCGGTTTGCACCCGGCACACCCGTAACCGGTCCGCGTTCGGATGCGGCACGGCTTCGAGCACCCGCACGATTTTGAACGGGGCTAATGCAGCGGCGCGATCCTCAATCGATTCGACCTCCAGCCCGATTGCGGACAAGGTCTCAGCAATGACGCTTATTGGCGCATCGGTCGCTAAATGGGTTTTCAACCAGGAGAGCGAAAACTTCATTGCCCGCGCCCCTCATGCAGCATAGCGGGAGCCAAGGGCGAGGCGCCGTAATGGCTCAGCCAGCGTTGATCGCTCTCATAAAAATTCCGCAAATCGGCAATGCCGTGCTTCAACATAGTGATCCGCTCCACGCCCATCCCGAAGGCAAAACCCTGATAGTCGCGCGGGTCGATGCCGCAATTCGCCAGCACGTTCGCATGCACCATGCCCGCGCCGAGAATTTCCAGCCAATCATCGCCACCGCCAATCGCGCCGGTTTTCCGATCCCAGGCGATGTCGACCTCAATCGAGGGTTCGGTAAACGGGAAATAGCTGGAGCGGAATCGCGCGCGCAAATCGGGAACCTCGAAATAGGCGCGCAGAAAATCAACCAAACAGCCTTTGAGATGCGCCAGGGTGATCGCGCGATCAATCACCAGCCCCTCGCATTGATGAAACATCGGGCTGTGGGTGGCGTCATGGTCCGAGCGATAGGTCCGCCCCGGCGAAATCATCCGGATCGGTGGCGTCTGAGCGAGCATGGTGCGCACTTGCAGAGGCGAGGTCTGGGTGCGCAGCACCATCGGCCGATTCCGCCCCGCCGCCTGCACATAAAACGTATCCATCATCGCCCGTGCCGGGTGATGCGCCGGAATGTTCAGAGCGCCGAAATTATACCAATCATCCTCAATATCCGGCCCATCCTGCACCACAAACCCCATCGCGCCAAAAATCGCGGTGAGTTCCTCGATGGTGCGCGAAATCGGGTGAATGGTTCCGCGTGGCGCGGGTCGGGCCGGCAGCGTAACGTCCAGCCGCTCGGCGGCGAGCTGGGCCGACAAGGCCGCGTCCGCCAAAATCATCCGCTTGGCGTCAAGCGCTGCGGCGATTTGGTCCTTGACCCGATTAATCACCGCGCCGGCCTCGCGCCGCGCGTCAGGATCCATGGCGCCCAGGCCTTTGAGCAACGCGGTCACCTGCCCGGATTTACCTAGAAACGCGACGCGGGTGGCATCCAAAGCGCGCAAATCCTCGGCGGTGCCGATGGCGCTGAGTGCTTCGGATAAAATCGTATCAGGAGTGTCTTGCATGAAGCGGAGGAAGCCTAGCGGATCAGGAAAGTCAACCTAGGGCAACAATAAGGTTAGAGTGTTGTTCGTGAGCCAAAGCAAACGGAAAACGTTCTAGAGCGCGATATGTTCAGATTGACGCAGTCGCGCCAATCTGACGCGCTCTAGCTCTGTTTGCGAGGCTGAGCAACGCTTGTCATTGTCGCGCATTATGCGCGTCAATTCCAAACGATCAGGCTCTAATACCCCTGAAATTCGCGGTCATTTCAGGGGTAGGGGGCTCAACAAAAACGGCCTCCAGTCACCTGGAAGCCGCTCTGACGTCAATTATGACAGGGATAAGCCGGTCGGTTAGGCAACCGCGCGCCAGTTGGCGACCGGCGCAACCCACCGCGTTACTGTCGCATTGTAGCGCAGTTCCAACACCCGATTGCTGCCGCTGGTCCCGGACAGGTCAATTTTCAACTCGTCCGTGCTCCAGCGACCCTCACCTTGATCGGCATCGAACAGCCCATCAAGCCCATCCGCGTTCAGCATTTCGCTGTGAACACCGTCGATCACCAAGGCGCTAAGCAATTTCAAGCCGATTTGACGACGATCATCCGGGCTGGTCGTCGTATCGGCTGGCGTCGCCGTCGCGACGTGCAAGGTCGCACCGGTCGCCTGATCGGGCAGGGCAAAGCGCAGCAGGCCCGGCTCGCTGGCGAGCGGCGCAAGGACGAGACCACCCACAACCAGCGACGCATCCAGCGCATCGGTCATGGTGAAGCCACTGGCCATCACCCGATCCCGCAGCGCAGCCCGAATTGCCTCGATTTCAGCACCTTCATTGAGCAATGGCGCACAACGCAGAGCCATCGGCGTCGCGGCGAAGTCAGGATGCAGCACCATCGGCTCGCCGCCATTAGTGAACATGCCGCGATTGCCATCATTAATATAGCTCTCGGTGGCCAACCCTTCGGCAATCAGCACGTCATGCTGGTCAAGTTCGATATGATAATAATGCACCCGCCGCGCAGAGGTGTCGCGCCGGATTGAGGCGCCATTGACCAGATATTTGGCCTCGATCAGCCGATTACCGACGAAAATCGCGTGATCCGGCGAAACAACGAGGTCGCGCGCGGGCTGATTGTCACCAAACGCACCTGCTTGGATGCGCACGGGCTCAACCTTGCTGCGCTGCGGATGCCAATCCAGCGCGATGGAGCGTTGCCCGATCCAGGTAATTGGCCGGGTCGCCGGCGCGTCCTTTCGCGCGGTGACCACCTGATCGCCCACCGCGAGCGCCTCGACCGCGATTTCGCCCCGGCTGGTCAAAATCCGCGTGCCTTCGGCAAAGCATGCCACGTAAACCGAAATCCCGTTTGCTCCGACCGAGTCATGCAGCGTATTGGCCGGTGTGGTGTCGAAGGTACCGGTCAGATGCAGCGATTCGGTGACAATTGAGCCGCCAACCGTGTCACTGACCACCAATTCTCCGGTCGTGGAATTATAGTTCAGCGAGACGTTATTGGCGCTGGTTGGGGTGGGTTCGGTGCTGTTGCCGAGGACGATTTGGTCGTTGATCCCAAAGCCGCCGATGGTGCCGCCGAAGCCGGTTTGGTTGTTGTTCACGTCGAACATATTTGGCGCCAGGCTGGTGCCATGGGTGCCGAAATCGACGGTCAGCGACGCGTCATTGCCTGCGGTATTCGACAAAGTGAAATGACCGCCATTATCGATGAACACCGTGCCATTGCCCGCAATCGAAGTAGCGGCGTTGAGTGCGGTGGTGCTGCCGGTCACATTGATCAGGCCATTATCGGTCACGGCGGTGCCGGTGATGGCAGCGGTTCCGGTCGGGATCGTCACGGTCTCGCCCGCATTAACCAGTGAGCCAGGTGAAACCCCGCCTGCCCAGTTATTCGGGTTGAACCAGCTGGTGGTGGTGCCTGCACCGGTGAAGGTATAGTCGGCGGCTGTGGCGGAAATGACTTCGGTGGTGGTGCCCCCTTGGCTGATCGTGCTGACGTTAAAGAAAGGTGCGATTGAGCCGCCCAGGGTAACCGTGTTGGTGGTTCCGCCATTTTGTGCAAGCAGCTCGGTCACGCCGTTGACAACGGTGGTGCTGATATTGGCTGGGCCCGAAAACCCTTGGATATCGATGGTTTGTCCCGAGACAAACCCAACGACCGTGCCGGCAAAGTTAGGGGCGTCGGACAGAGCCAACGTGTTATTTACCCCGCCATTGAACAAAATATCCTGGCCCGCAGCCACGGTGCCCAGAATAGCTTCGCCTGCGTTGGAAATCTCGACATAACCCAGCGGCGAGGTGCCGCCAGCGGGTGCCGGGCCTCCACCAGGAGGTCCGCCAGGTCCGGCAGGCGCCGCCGCTACGACATCCTCGACACTCGCTGCGATGAACGTGCCCTGATTGGCGAGAACCCATCCTTGATTGTAAAACCCGACACTGTCGCCGTTGACGGTTGGGGCCAGCAAATCAATGCCGACGATGCCACGGTTCGAGGCGTTGATTTCGCCATAATTAAACAAAGCGTGCGCAGATTGAGCGTTGCCGCCGACGCTGACCATCACATTGAGGGTGTTGCCAACGCCATCGGCTCCCAGAAACCCAAAATTATGATTAACGTCGTTGAACATCGCGGTGTTGGAGCCGAGGGCCGTGATCGACATTAATGTGTCGAACACCGGCGTTGCCGAGGTTGCGGCGCTGCCACTGATCGTTGTGTATGCACCCGCCAAATTGCCTGTTCCGCCTGGGCGACCGAGCGCAACACCCTGCATCGTCAGAGTGGCGTTATTGCTCAGTTGAATCGATTGACCGTCGAGCTGATAATCCTCGTAATTGGTCGGCGAGCCTCCCGGGAGCGCCTGCGACACAACGATTACATTATTGCTGTTTACCCCGTTCGCTGTCGGCGAAATCGTCGGGCCCGGACCCACGGTTCCTGAAATAACAACGGTCTGCAAATTGTTTGACGAGTCGGTGGGCACGCCATGGCTCCAATTGCCATTGCCGAACCAGTCTCCATTGCCGCGACCGCTCGTCCAAGTTGTGTTGCTCATAATCTAACCCTCTTACATGTCAGTTCCGGTTAACACGCGGTAGATTAGGCGACAATACCAGAAAATTGATAAAAACGTCTCAAAACATTGAAAAAATGGGTCATTCTCTCAATACGCGAACAGTCGATAAAAGCTTTGATAAACGATCCTCATAAATGAGACTGTTACTATAATAAAATATCAAATCTTCTATCCCATGCCTTATTTAACACTGGAAGCCTCAAGAAATCGTGATCATGCGCCATATTCTGGCGCTCTATCTGTTAGTGCGGGTCTCGGCTAAACCCGATTCTACTGAATGCGCGACATAAAATTCCGGAGAACGTCAATGAGTTTCAAGCAATCTGGCCTATGGCGTCGTTTCGATGCCTCCGTGGCCATGACACTCCCTCTTATGGCGTTGTCCGCCGCCGTGGCGCAGGCCTCGGCCCTGCCGGTCAAGCCGCCGATGGCCCCGGCAATCAACCATGTCAGCACCGATTTCGGCACGCCGGTCCGTGATGATTATCACTGGATGGAAAAGCCGGGCAGCAAACGTCTCGCCGCCTTCATGAAGCAGCAAAATGCCTATACCCGCGCCGTATTGGACCGGATTCCAGGGCATAAAAAAATTTATGACGCCTTGAAAAAAGATGCGAATGTCGGCAGTGCCGTGTTCAACATCACGCGCGCTGATGGGAAAATTTTCTATCTCGGCATCGGCCCCGGCCAAGATACCGCGCATCTGATGGTGATGGATAAAGTCGGTGCCAAGCCGCGTCTGCTGATCGACCCGATGCGTTTCAGCAAAAACCATATCCCCCAAGCGATCAATTTCTATTTCGTCTCGCCCAACGGTCATTATGTGGCGTTCGGTGTCTCCGGCGGCGGGTCCGAACAGGCCAAGTTACGCGTGTTGGATGTTGCCACCGGCAAGCTGCTGAATATCGGCATCACCGGCGTCGATGGCGATGATAATGACTTCCCGCCCGTCGCGTGGCTGCCCGATTCGAAGGGGTTTGTATATTATCGCCTGCATACGTTCGGACCGCACGCGCCGGTGACCGATTTTTACCAAAAAAGCCGTGATTACCTGCATTTATTGAGCAGTAACGACCCGTCCGGCGCCAAGGATAAGCCGGTCTTCGGCTGGAAATTGACCGCCAATGTGCCAATGACCCTCGCGCAGGATGCGCTGGTCCTCACCTCGGCGAAATCACCCTGGGCGATTGGCTTGTTCACCGAAAATGAAGAATTGCAATC
>JAJZEG010000057.1 GCA_021828605.1 Pseudomonadota bacterium
CGGGGTTGCCCAAACATCGGGGCGCTGAGCGATGACCGGGCGGGCAATGGGGAACGCGGCCACGCCGTCATAGGTCGCGCCGCGCGCGCGTTCGAGCGCCGCCGAGCCGCTGATGATAATGGAGTCGGTGGGGAGTTCCTCGATGAAGCGCGAGGGAATACTGACCTGCCAGTTCGCGAAAATCCGGCGGTTGGCGCAATGGGAAATGATCGCACGGTGGCGCGCCCGGGTGATGCCGACATAGGCCAGACGGCGTTCCTCTTCGAGGGATTTGGTACCGCCTTCATCCAGCGCCCGCTGATTGGGAAATACCCCCTCCTCCCAACCCGGCAAAAACACCGTATCGAACTCCAAGCCCTTGGCGGCGTGCAATGTCATCAGGAAAACCTTGTCATCATCGGGGGCGTTGTCATTATCCATGACCAGTGACACGTGATCGAGAAACCCCTCGATGGTGTCGAACTCGGCCAGAGCGCGCACCAATTCCTTGAGGTTTTCCAACCGACCTGGGGCGTCCGGTGTGGATTGTGCCTGCCACATCGCGGTGTAGCCGCTGTCATCGAGCAGATGCGCCAGCGTGTTGATGTGACCATCGCGCGGCAAAGCGATGCGCCATTGGGCAAAGCTGGCGAGCAGGCTGCGCAGCCCCTCACGCGCCCGACCGCGCAGGGATTGCGCGGCATCGATCTGCTCGGCGGCGGCGAAGAGGGAGATTTGATAGGCGCGGGCACGATCATGCAGGCTGCGCAAGGCGGTATCACCAAGGCCGCGTTTGGGCAGGTTGATAATGCGCTCGAACGCCAGATCATCCGCCGGGCGAACCAGCACCCGCAAATAGGCGATGGCGTCGCGAATTTCCGCGCGCTCGTAGAAACGCAGGCCGCCAATAATCCGGTAGGGCAGGCCGATGGCGATGAACCGCTCCTCAAACGCCCGAGTTTGAAAGCCCGCGCGCACCAAAACCGCGCATTCGCTCAACCGGTGCCCCTCGCGCCGGAGCAGCTCCACGCGCTGGGCGACGGCTCTGGCTTCTTCATCGGAATCCCAAAATCCATGCAATTCGACCGGCTCGCCGCCGCTATTCTCGCGCCCCGGATATAGGGTTTTGCCCAGACGGCCTTCATTATGCGCGATCAAGGCCGAAGCGGCGCTCAGGATTGGCGCGCTGGAGCGATAATTAGCTTCCAGCTTCACAATCAAAGCGCCGGGGAAATCATGTTCGAAGCGGAGGATATTTTCGACCTCGGCGCCGCGCCAGGAATAGATGCTCTGATCATCATCGCCGACGCAGCAAATATTTTTATGGGCCTGGGCCAAAAGCCGGAGCCAGTAATATTGGACGAGGTTGGTGTCTTGATATTCATCGACCAATATATAGCGGAAACGCTGATGGTAATGCGCCAAAACCTCGGGGTCGCGCTTGAGTAAATCCATCGAGAGCAACAATAAATCGCCGAAATCCATGGCGTCCAGGGCGCGGAGCCGATCCTGATAGGCGGCGTAGAGCATTCGCGCCGGATGGGCGCCGAAATCCTGATCCTCGGCGGCGGGGACGTCAGCTGGCAGCAAGCCGCGATCTTTCCAGCGTTGGATCAGGCTCATCAGCGTTTGCGGGGTGAAACGTTTGACGTCGATGCGCTGGGTTTCCATCACCTGTTTGAGGGTGCGCAGCTGATCATCCGGGTCGAGGATGGCGAAGCGGGCGGTGCGCTCCACCCGCTCGGCATAGCGGCGCAGCATCCGCGCGGCCAAAGCGTGGAAGGTGCCGAGCCACAGACCATCGGCGGGTTGGTTGAGCAGAGTTGCGACTCGCTCGCGCATTTCGCGCGCGGCCTTGTTGGTGAAGGTGACGGCCAGGATTTGATTGGGAAAGGCGCGGCGCGAGAGCAAAATATGAGCAAAGCGGGTGGTGAGCACCCGGGTTTTGCCGGTCCCTGCCCCGGCCAGCACCAGCACCGGGCCGTCGGTCGCTTCGACGGCGGCGCGCTGGGCCGGGTTCAGCCGGGCGAGATAGTCGCTCACGCGCGCGGCTTCACGCCGAGAATGCGGGCGATGGCATAGGTCAGGTCGGCGCGGTTCAGCGTGTAGAAATGGAATTCGGTGACGCCGTTGGCTTGCAGGAGACGCACCTGCTCGGCGGCGATGCTGGCGGCAACCAGTTGCCTGGTTTCGGGTTCATGATCGAGCCCATCGAACATATCGGCCATCCAGGCCGGGATGCTGGTGCCGCCCATGGCGCTGATGCGCTGGGCCTGGGCGAAATTAGACACCGGCATGATGCCGGGGATGATCGGTGCGGTGATGCCGGCGGCGCGGGCTTGGTTCAAAAAATCGAGATATTTATTCGTGTCGAAAAACACCTGGGTGATCGCGCTGCTGGCGCCGGCATCGAATTTGCGGCGCAAATTATCGATATCCGCTTGCGGGCTGGCAGCCTGGGGATGGGTTTCGGGATAGGCCGCGACCGAGATTTCGAAATCGGCGATGCGTTTTAATCCAGCCACCAAATCGGCAGCGAAATCATAGCCTTGCGGGTGGGGTTGGTAAGGTGCGCTGCCCGGCGGATCGCCGCGCAAAGCCACGATATGGCGCACCCCGGCATCCCAATAGCGGCGGGCGACCGCATCGACCTCGGCGCGCGAGGCGCCCACGCAGGTCAGATGGGCGGCGGGGACCAGGCTGGTTTGGTCGCGCAGGCGGGTGATGGTGGCGTGGGTGCGTTCCTGGGTTGAGCCGCCCGCGCCATAGGTGACCGAGACGAAGCGCGGCTGGAGCGGCTCCAGCCTGCCGATGCAGGCCCAGAGTTGGGTTTCCAACGCTTCGGTTTTGGGTGGGAAAAATTCGAAGGAAATGCGGGGCGGGGCCACGGCCAGGGACGAGTGCATCGGGGAGTCGTGGCAGGAACCGGCGGCGGGTTCAAGGGTTGGGGCGCGCTAAAATGCAGCGCCGCTTTGGGCGCATTGACGGCGCGACGAACGATCTGCTTGAATAATAAAATTAGCGAACTGTCATTTTGGAGTGTTGATGATGAAGAGTTTAATTGACGTGATGGATTTGAAAAAAAGCTACGGCACGCACGAGGCCTTGGCGGGCGTTTCATTTTCGTTAGGGGCGGGTGAAATTGTCGGGTTACTGGGGCCGAACGGCGCGGGTAAAACCACGTTGATTGGCTGTGTGCTTGGCTTTTTGTTGCCCAATGGCGGATCGGTGCGGCTCTTTGGCGAGGACACCGCGCACTTATCGCCCAAAGCGCGCGGGCGGATTGGCTTTGTGCCACAAACAATGACTGGCTTCACCTGGTTCAAGGTGGGGGAGCTGGTTGCGTATCTGGGCAAGTTTTACGCCACACCACCCAAGCCGGTACCGGCCTGGCTGCTGGATTGGGCCGGACTCGATATGAAGGTGCGGGTGAAGGCGCTGTCGGGCGGGCAGAAGCAGCGGCTGGCGATTTTGCTGGCGATGCGCCATGAGCCGGATTTACTGGTGCTGGATGAGCCGGTGGCGAGCCTTGATCCGCAGGCGCGGCTGGATTTCATTGGGCTGATTGCCCGGTTTTGCCATGAAACCGGTCGCAGCGCGCTGATTTCATCGCATATTTTGTCGGATTTAGAAAAAATTGCGACGCGGGCGATTTTTATGCGGCGCGGGGTGATTGTGCATGACACGCCGATGGCGCGGTTTCGCACGGCGATGCGCTGGGTGGAGGCGGAGCCGACCGCTCTGCCCGATGCGGTCAGGGTGTTGGCCACCGAGCGCGAGAGCGGGGCCTTGCTGGTCGATGGCTGGGATGAGGCGATGGCGGACGCGGTCGGCGCGCGGCTAGGACGGACGATTGCGGTGCGGCGACCGGATTTGGAAACCGCGTTTCTGGAAATCACCCGATGAGACCGCGTTTGCTGGCGGCTGCGTTGCGCAATTACGCGCGTCCGGTGTTCGTGCGCGAAAACCCGACCTTCCTCTCCACCGCGATGTTTTCGATCTCGACCGGCCTGGTCTTCGCCTCGCAATGGCATTTTGTTCGGCTGCATGGCGTGCGGGTGCTGTTTGCCCATCAATCGCCCGCCGTGATGACGTGGTGGCTGATGACTTTCATGCTGACCGGCAGCGTCGCGCGGCAATATTGGCGGCAGATCACCGCCGGGATCGCCGCCTCGGTGCCCGATTTGATCAATACGGAATATGCGGCGATTTTGCTTATGTTTGCCCTGGTGCTCGGCGTGCTGACGGCGCCGTTTGTGCTGTTGGGCGCGCCGGTAATTGGCAGCATGGCACTGGCCTCAATCGGCATGATCGTGGGAGGTGCCGCCGGTGCTTGCGTACCCACCGGGCAGGTGGGCTGGGTGCGGCGTTTGAGCGGCTTCGCGATGCTGCCCTTCATCTTTTTGGCGTTCATTCCGGGGATGCTCGGGCGGGTGGTGTTTGCACCGCCCAGCGTGACGGCGGTGATTTTGCTCATCGGGCTTGGCTTGATCGGATCGGGGCTGCGCTATTTTCCGGCGAAGGCGCTGTTGCAAACCGATGCGCTGGAGGTCGCGATTGAGCGACGGGGGGCTAAATCAGCCAAGATCAACGCGGTTGGCGGGATTTTTGCCGCCATCGGTCGGGTGCTGCGCTGGCAGCCGCGCTGGATGGGGCTGGGTGCGGTGCCGACGACGATGCGCATGCAGGTCGGGCCGCTGGGGGCGCTGGTCGGGCAATGCGTGCTGACCGGCTTGATGCTGGCGGTGAATTTGGCCATCGCCGCGACCTCGGGCGGATCGGGCCATCATATCACGGCCATGCTGCGCGGCGCTCTGCCGCAGAGCCTGATTTTCGGGCTGTTCATTTCCGGCCAATGGCTGATGATTCGCACCGAATGGCCGTTTTTATTCATGGTCGGGCAGCATCATGGCCGGTTGGGATTTGCGCGGCTGATGTTTCGCGCGCATCGGCTGCATGCGCTGCAAATGGCCGGAAGTTCGGGGCTGGTGGCGATGGTGATGGCGGCAATATTGGGCCATGCCGGAATGCTGCAGGCGGGATTGGCCGGATTGGTGGTGACGGCGCTGATTTTCGGGATCAGCTATTGCGCGGCGGTGCCGCTGCTCTGGCGCCGATTTGGCGGCAAGCCGGTGCTTGTATTGTTTCAGATGCTCGGTGCGCTGATTGGCTTATTCTCCATCGAGTTCGGGATATTTTTTCACGGTTTTCAGCCGGTTGTGCTGGGGGTTGCGGTATTAGCCGTGGGTTTCGGGCTGGTGATTGAGTGGGTCGCGGCAAGGCGGTTGGCTGAGATGGATTGGCCTTTGGAAACCGAAATCGCGATGGCGTGATGGATTACCGACGGCAGAGGGCGGAGAAAAGTTAAGCAATAATCGGGCCAAACTTCCGATTTGCTGTGGTATTTCACGAATAATTTAGTATAATCGCGGCATGAGCATCGGACCCCGCCTTGATATCAGGCAGTCGCAAAGCCTGGTGATGACGCCGCAACTGCGGCAGGCGATCCAGTTGCTGCAATTTACCAATGTTGAAGCGGCGCAGTTTTTAGAAGAGGAAATGCTGCGCAATCCGCTGCTGGAGCGCGATGAGCGCGCGGGCGCGCAAGGCACCGCTGCGAGCGGTGTGGATCGGCCTGAATTGCCCGCGAGCGTGCCGGTTGAGCCGGTATTGGTGCCCGCCGTGCCGTTGGATGCGGATTTTTCCAATGTGTATGATCCAGGGTTGGGCTCCGATCAGGCGGGCGGGTCGAACCGATTTGATGAGGATGATGAGGATCCGTTGGCTTGGATTGCTGAGCGGCCCGCCGGGTTGCGCGAGCATGTTGAGCAGCAGGCGCGTTTGGCGTTTGGCACCGGGTTGGATTGGCGGATGGCGCGCGCGTTGATTGCCGCTTTGGAGCCGAGCGGCTGGCTCGCCGAGCCGCCGGAGGTGATTGCCGCCCATTTGGGCGTGGCGGTTGCGGCGTTGGAGGCGGTGCGGAGCAAAATGCTGCGCTTTGACCCGACCGGGGTATTTGCCCGCGACCTGGCCGAGTGTTTATCGGTGCAGCTGATTGAGCGTAATCGGTTTGATCCGGCGATGGCGGCGCTGATTGGGAATTTGGAGCTGCTGGCGCGGCGTGATTACCGGACGCTGCGCATGATTTGCGGGGTGGATGAAGCGGATTTGCGCGATATGATTGCCGAAATCCGGCGGCTTGACCCCAAGCCCGGCGCGCGATTTGACCATGAACCGGTGGCGGCGCTGATCCCGGATGTGATTATTCGGGTGGGGCCCGATGGCGCATATATCGCGGAGTTGAACCCGGAAACCATGCCGCGGGTGCTGATCCGCCGGGGGTTTCATGCCCGAATGGCGGTGGCGGCGGCGCGCGAGACCAAGCAGTTTTTGAGCGAGAATATGCAGGCGGCGAGTTTTTTGGTGCGCGCTTTGGAAGCGCGCGCGCAAACGATTTTGCGGGTGGCAAGCACGATTGTGTCCTTGCAGGAGGGGTTTTTTCGCGCAGGCATCACGCAGTTGCGACCATTAACATTGCGCGATATCGCCGAGGCGCTGGAACTTCACGAAAGCACGATCAGCCGGGTGACCGCCAACAAAGCGATGGCGACGCCGCGTGGGGTTTTTGAGATGAAGTTTTTTTTCACCGCCTCGCTCGGTGGCGCGGATGGCGAAAGCCATAGCGCCTCGGCGGTGCGCCACCGAATTGGCGCTCTGATTGAAAGCGAGCCGACGGATGCGGTGTTGTCGGATGAGGCGGTCGCTAAAATATTACAAAAGGAAGGCATAGACATTGCCCGGCGAACTGTGGCCAAATACCGGGAGGCGTTGCGCATCCCTGGTTCGGCGCAGCGCCGACGGGACAAGGGGTTGATGGGGTAGAACCGTTACTTGGCCCGTTAGAGACTCGAACCGGAACCAACCGCTTCGCAAAGGATAGTGGGGATGCAAATTACGGTCTCCGGCAAGCAAATTGATCTGTCTGACGCCTTGCGCGTGCATGTTTCGCGCCAACTCGAAACGATAACGGGCAAATATTTCGACCATGCGCTGGAGGCGCATGTGACGTTCAGCCGAGCGCGAAGCTTTTTCACCTGCGATATCAATGTCCACGCGGCGCGCGGGTTGGTATTGCGCGGCGAAGGCGAGGCTGGAGATGCCCATGCGGCGTTCGATGATGCGGCGGAGCATATTGCCAAGCGACTGCGACGGTATCGGCGACGGGTGAATGAGCATGCGCGCGAAGTGGCCGGCAAAACGCGGCCAGAGATTGTGCGGCAATTTGTGTTGCGGGAAGTGTATGACCGGGAGGATGACGTTGAGGAGGCGGTTGCGCCGGTGTTGCACGATGCCGGGCCCGAGGTTGGGCCGCACGCGGCGGTGATTGCCGAGGTGCAGACCGAGTTGGAAACGCTGAGCGTGAGCGAGGCGGTGATGCGCATGGATTTGACCCACCAGCCGGTTTTGCTGTTCCGCAACCCGGTTAATCAGGCGCTTAATGTGGTGTATCGGCGCGGCGATCAACATATTGGATGGATCGACACCCAGACGGCCTGACGCTGCATAATGCAGGCGTAAGACCGGGCTCAAAAGTTGGGTGGTGCGGGCGGTCGGAATCGAACCGACACTCTGTCACCAGAACCGGATTTTGAGTCCGGCGCGTCTACCAGTTCCACCACGCCCGCATCATGCCGGGTCGGCTCGGCAATCAGGGGCTTTTGCACGGTTGCTAGCGATTGATCAAGGGTGCGCGCTCGCCGGGCTGATGGCAGCGGCGGGTTGCTGGCTGGTGGCGATTTTGGCCGCCATGTTTTGAAATTGGTTGATCAAGGTTTGCGCCGCTTCGGGCGACATATCCTGGGTCAGCACCGATTGGGCTTGATTGAGATTGCCGCCAATGGCGAGGGCGGCAGCGTAATCCTGGCGAATCCGCGGCGTGGCATTCGGTGCCGCTGCGAGCGGCCCCAGAATCGCCTGGGCTTGTTGCGGCTCACCACCGAGGGCGAGCGAAAAACCGTAATTGACTTTGGCCGCGCGCATGGCGGGATCGATCGCCAGGGCTTTGCGGAAGGCCTGATTGGCGGCGGGGATATTGCCCAGCTCGTCATTGGCGACGCCGAGATCACTGAAGGCTTTGGCGTTGCGCGGATTATTATGCACGGCGGCGGTGAAGGCCGCGACGGCGGCTTTCGGGTTGCTGTTCATCAAGCAACGCCCAAGACCGATTTGCGCGCCGGGGGCAT
>JAJZEG010000362.1 GCA_021828605.1 Pseudomonadota bacterium
TTTCAGCGCGATAATCAAATCATCCATCATCGCTTCGGTATGTTTGGGGCCCGGCGTGAAGCGGAGACGCTCGGTGCCGGCGGGGACGGTGGGGTAGTTGATCGGGGTGGCATACATGCCGAATTCCCGGATCAGGCGCATCGAGACGGTAGTGGCGCGCGCGGCATTGCCGATCATCAGCGGGACGATATGGCTTTCGCTGTGCAAGCGGGGCAGGCCGGCTTGGTCGAACTTGGCTTTGAGCAGGGTTGCGCGCTCGAACAGGCAAGCGCGGCGGGCATGGTCGATTTTCAGGCGGCGGATCGAGGCCAGGGCAGCGGCGACGGTGGGCGGGGGCAAAGCGGTGGTGAAAATAAAACCCGCCGCAGTGGAGCGGATATAATCGATGACGCTGGCATCGCCCGCGACATAGCCGCCATGGCAGCCATAGGCTTTGGCCAAAGTGCCCTCGATAATGGTCAGGCGGTGGGCAACGCCATCGCGCTCGGAAACCCCGCCGCCGTGGGCGCCATACATGCCGACCGCGTGGACTTCATCGAGATAGGTGATCGCGTTGTAGCGGTCGGCCAAATCGCAAATGGCCGCAATCGGCGCGATGTCGCCATCCATCGAATAGACGCTCTCAAAGGCGATCATTTTGGGCGCGTCCGGCGGGGCGGCTGCTAGTTTTTGTTCGAGGTCGGCCAGATCATTATGCGCGAAAACATGCACGGTGGCGGCGCGCCCGGCTTTGATGCCGACAATCATCGAATTATGGTTCTGGGCGTCGGAAAACACATGCCAATCGGGCAAAGCGTTCAGGATCGCGCTCAGGGTCGCCTGATTGGACACGTAACCCGAGGTGAAGAGCAGGGCGGCATCCTTGCCGTGCAAGCCAGCGAGTTCGGCTTCGAGGGCGACATGGATCGGCGAGGAGCCGGCAATGTTGCGGGTACCACCGGCACCAGCGCCCATGGTGCGCGCAGCGTCAATCGCCGCGTCGATCACTTCGGGGTCGGTGCCCATCGCCAGATAATCATTCGAGGACCAGACCAGGATATCTTCGATTTTACCGTCCATGGTGACGCGGTAATAGGGGAACCGGTCGGCGAGTTTTTCGAGGGCCACGAAACGACGATAACGGCCAGCGGCCTTGATTTCGGTCAAGGCATGATCGCACTGGGCGATAAACGGGTGGGTCCGGTTGCTGGTTGACATTTGCTGGTCCTGGTCTCGCTTACTTAGGTCGCTGGTTGCATCGCTATGTAGGCTATACGCTGATTTTGCGTAGATGGATTAGCGGTTATTTTTCGCCCCCCCCCCCACCCCGTTAGCGGCCCAGAATGGTCATGAATTCGGTCCATTCGCGCTTGGACAGGCCGGAATTGGCTTCAGTCACGGCGTCGCCGTTGAGCATTTGGCGCAGCAACACCAGCATGCGGGCGGAAAAACTGACCGCCCCCAGGCGATAATCCTCGAAGGCGGCGGCGCTGAGCGGCACCCAGGCGCGCACGATGTCCAGCATGGCATCGGCATAGACGCGGATTTCGTGCTGGGCGTGCGGATCGGCGCGCAGGGATAGGAAATGGAACAAATTGTGGAGGTTAATTTTCCAATACCATTGGGTGTAATAATTCAGGGTCAGGTTCATCCGCGCCAGTTCGCGCGCGAGGCCTTGGCGATTGGAGTCGGTGTCGCCAGGCGGGCCCGCTTCGTTGAGCATGATTTCGTAATGGTCGTAATTGCGTTCGGCGTCCTCGCGCAGCAGCGAAAGCACCTGTTGCGCTTCGGCACCCTGCAGAACATCGCCGCGCCCCTGACGATTGCTGGCGGATTGGGCGGCGAGCTGTTCGGGGGCGGGGATGTAGAATTCGCGGTCCATCACCGAATAGCGGCCGGAATATTCATTCACGCTCGCGGTGCGGTGCCGGATCCATTGGCGGGCGACGAAAATCGGTAGTTTCACGTGAAACTTGATGTCGCACATCTCGAACGGGGTCGAATGGCGATGGCGCATTAAATAGCGGATCAGCCCGGCATCCTCGGAGGTTTTGCGGGTGCCCCGGCCATAGGAGACGCGCGCGGCCTGGACCACGGCGGCGTCATCGCCCATATAATCGATCACCCTCACGAAACCGTGATCGAGCACCGGTACGGGTTGATAAAGCAGCTTTTCCAGAGCGGGGACGGTGGCCCGGCGGGTGGGCTCGGACTGGGCGCGCGCGGCATCCAGCGCCGCTTGCTCGGCTTCGGTCAAATTCATGGCGGGTCCCTTTCGCTAGGGCTTCGGATAGACTATATATCAGATGTTGGGCAACCAACTATGGTGATAAACGGTGCGTGAAATAAGCGTTGTGGACCCGGGGGCAGTACCCGGCGCCTCCACCAACTCCTTCGGGGGCGAAACAGGCTCGACGCGCGCGGTAAAGACCCACCTTTTGCCCGGCATTGTACCGCCGTTATCGGGCTATATCACAAGTGCCAACGATAATTTCGAGGCATTCGCTATCGCTGCGTAAGCGACAAGCGCGGTTCGGGGGGCACCGGGCAACAGAAGCCCCCCACTTGCTCACGACAATATGCGGTGTTTTTGCATGCGGCCTGTGACGATGATGATCTGTTCAGTTTTGTCAGTTATTGCTATGACGAATTATGCTGGATCATATTTCACTCGATCGTGATGACCTTGAAACCGCCATTCATGCGGCCACCGCACGGCTGCGCGCCGAGCAGCGCGATGATGGGCATTATGTTTACGAATTAGAGGCGGATGCGACGATTCCCGCCGAATATGTGCTGCTGGAGCATTTTCTGGATCGGATCGATCCGGCATTACAGGGAAAAATCGGGGTCTATTTACGCGGAATCCAGGGCGATTCGCCGCAAAATCCGGGGGGCTGGCCGCTCTTTCACGATGGTGCGATGGATTTATCGGCCAGTGTGAAGGCGTATTTTGCGCTCAAGGCGCTGGGTGATGATCCGCAGGCGGCGCATATGCAGCGGGCGCGCACCGCAATTTTGGCGCGGGGTGGGGCGGCGCGGGCCAATGTGTTTACCCGGATCCAACTGGCCTTGTTTGGCGCGGTGCCGTGGTGCGCTTGCCCGGTGATGCCGGTGGAAATCATGCTGTTGCCCGGTTGGTTCCCGGTATCGATGGATAAAATCAGCTATTGGTCGCGCACGGTGATCGCACCGCTGCTGGTGCTGATCACCCAGCGACCGGTGGCGTGCAATCCGCGCGGTATTGGGATCGCGGAATTATTCGTCGAACCGGCCGAGCAGGTGCGCGATTATATTCGGGGCCCCTATAAATCGGCTTGGGGGTATTTGTTCAAAGCGATTGATGTGGTGCTGCGCCCGGCGGAGCGGCTGATCCCGGCGCGCACCCGCGCGCGCGCGATCCAGGCGGCGCTTGATTTCATCACGCCGCGTTTGAATGGCGAGGATGGGTTGGGCGGCATTTATCCGGCGATGGCCAACACGGTGATGATGTATCACACGCTGGGCTATGCGCCGGATCATCCCGATTATCAGACCGCGTGGCAATCGGTGCGAAAATTATTGACCGATGCCTCGGCACGGATCGAGGGTGGGGTTTATGTGCAGCCTTGCTTGTCGCCGGTTTGGGATACCGGGCTCGCGGCCCATGCGCTGGCTGAGGCGGAGGGTGCGGGCAGTGCGGCGGTGGCGGCGGCGTGCGCGTGGTTGGTGCCGCGGCAGATTTTGGACGTGAAGGGCGATTGGGCAATTCGCAAACCGAATGCGCCGCCGGGCGGTTGGGCGTTTCAGTATAATAACGCGCATTATCCGGATGTGGATGATACCGCCGTGGTGGGGATGTTGCTGCACCGAACCGGGGATCCGGCGCATGAGGCGGCGATTGAGCGGGCGCGTCTGTGGGTTTTGGGCATGCAAAGCCGCTCGGGCGGCTGGGGGGCGTTCGATTCGGATAATGAATTTCATTATCTGAACCATATTCCGTTCGCCGATCATGGGGCGCTGCTCGATCCGCCGACCGAGGATGTGACCGCGCGCTGTATTTCGTTTTTAGCCCAGCTCGGCCATGCGCAGGACCGACCGACGATTGAGCGTGGCGTTGAATTTCTGCGCGCGACCCAGAAGCCGGATGGCTCGTGGTTTGGCCGATGGGGCACGAATTATGTGTATGGCACCTGGTCGTGCCTATGCGCCCTGCATGCGGCGGGCATTGATCATCGCGACAGTATGATGGTGCGCGCGGTGCATTGGCTGCTCGATCACCAGCGCGAGGATGGCGGCTGGGGTGAGGATTGCGAGAGCTATGCCTATGGCGAGCCCGGCCAGTATCATCAGAGCCTGCCGACCCAGACCGCTTGGGCGTTGTTGGGGTTGATGGCGGCGGGCGAGGCGGATCATCCGGCGGTCGCGCGCGGCATTGCCTATTTGCAGGCAAGCCAGGCCGAGGATGGGTCGTGGCGGGAAAAACCCTATAATGCGGTTGGGTTCCCGCGGGTGTTTTATTTGCGCTATCACGGCTATCCGCGCTTTTTTCCGCTGCTGGCGATGGCGCGGTTTCGCAATGTGTTGCGCGGCAATGACCGCACCGTGGCGTATGGGTTTTAAGCAAGGCGCACGGCTGGGAATGCTCAGCGCGCTGATCGCGTTTTTGCGGCACGGGAGTAATTTTTCGTTAGTTTGCGGCGTCTTGCTCTGGGCGCTGGCGGCGGCGGTTGGGCTGGTTTTGGTGCATCCGCTGCTGGTGGTCGTCGGGGCCTTATTATTTTTCGCCAGCGAATATGGGTTTCATCGGTTTGCCTTTCATGCGCCGCCGCTGCGCCGGGTGGCGTTTATTCTGAAATTGCAGCATCGGCTGCATTATGATCATCACGCGACACCCGAGCGGCTTGATCTCTTGTTTTTGCCGCTGTGGTTTGTGCTGCCTAATCTGGTGATCACCGCTGTGTTGATCGGCTTGATCTGGCCGGATCGATCGGTGATCGCGGCGATGCTGGCCGGGGCGGCGCTCGCGATCCTTTATTATGAGTGGGTGCATTATTTGGCGCATATCCCGTATCGGCCCCGCACGCGGTGGGGGCGTTGGATCAAGAAATATCATTTGCGGCACCATTTTATGAACGAAGCCGTATGGTTCGGCGTCACCAATCCGAGTTTCGATTGGTTGCTGGGCACCGGCCCGCAGCCCGATCAGGTGATGCGGAGTGCGCAGGTGCGCCAGCTCGACCGGTAAGGACGAGAAGACCGGCCGTCAGGTCGGTTGCAAAATTATGCGATTGCGCCATGTTTGGAGTGATAATGGAGGGCGCAATGAGCTTCGAGATGATTGTCACGGAAACCCATGGTCGGGTCGGGTTGGTTCGGCTTAATCGCCCAAAGGCGCTGAATGCGTTGTGCGATCAGTTGATGGCGGAGTTGGGCACGGCGCTGCGCGGTTTTGACCGTGATCAGGCGATTGGCGCGATTATTGTGACCGGCAGTGAAAAGGCGTTCGCGGCGGGGGCGGATATTAAAGAAATGCAGAATCGCACCCATCCCGAGACGGTGCTCGATGATTTTATTGGCGCAAATTGGGAAGTTGTGACCACCATCAAAAAGCCGGTGATTGCGGCGGTGGCTGGTTTTGCTTTGGGCGGTGGCTGCGAATTGGCGATGATGTGTGATTTGATTCTCGCTGCCGATACCGCGAAATTCGGCCAGCCGGAAATCAAAATCGGGGTGATTCCTGGCGCCGGTGGCACCCAGCGTCTGACCCGGGCGATTGGTAAATCCAAGGCGATGGAAATGATCCTGACCGGGCGGATGATGGATGCGACCGAGGCGGAGCGGGCTAATTTGGTCGCGCGGGTGGTGCCAGCGGATCAGTTGATCGCCGAGGCGATTAAACTTGGTGAGACCATCGCCGCCTTGTCGCCGGTCGCGAATGCGTTGGCCAAGCGCGCGGTTAATCGGGCGTTCGAATCCTCGCTGGCCGAAGGGGTGCAGTATGAGCGGACCGCGTTTCTGGCGTTGTTCGGCACGCCGGGGCAGCGTGAGGGGATGGCGGCGTTTGTTGAGAAACGGGCGCCGAAATTCTGAGCGTGCGGCGTGGAATCGCTTGTGATATTGCGATGACAGCAATATATTGTGGTTCGGCAATCCAAAAACACCAGATTTAGAGGCATTTTGCATGACTGCGCCTGTCACCTCCTCTGCGACCAACCCGGATCAACAACCGGTGCATTTCGATTTGCTCACCGAAAATCCGGTGTACAAGCCGTTCCGCTATCCGTGGGCCTATGAGGCGTGGTTGACCCAGCAGCGCGTGCATTGGCTGCCCGAGGAAGTGCCGCTGGCCGATGATGTGAAGGATTGGCACAAGAATCTGACGGCGGGTGAGCGCAATTTGTTGACCCAGATTTTTCGGTTTTTCACCCAGGCCGATGTCGAGGTGAATAATTGCTACATGAAGCATTACAGTCAGGTTTTTAAGCCGACCGAAGTGCTGATGATGCTTTCGGCCTTCTCGAATATCGAGACCGTGCATATCGCCGCCTATTCGCATTTGCTCGATACGGTGGGGATGCCGGAACTCGAATATTCGGCCTTCATGAAATATAAGGAAATGAAGGATAAATATGACTACATGCATGGCTTCAGCGTGGCTAACAAGCATGAGATTGCCAAAACCCTTGCCGCGTTCGGGGGCTTTACCGAGGGGCTGCAATTGTTTGCCTCGTTCGCGATTTTATTGAACTTTCCGCGTTTCAATAAAATGAAGGGCATGGGCCAGATTATTTCCTGGTCGGTGCGCGATGAGAGCCTGCATTGTATTTCGATTATTCGGCTGTTCCGCACCTTTATTTCGGAAAACCCGGAAATCTGGACCGATCAACTCAAGAATGAGCTGTATGTTTCCTGCGCGACGATTGTGGATCATGAGGATTCGTTTATCGATCTGGCGTTCGAGTTTGGCGCGGTCGAGGGGCTAACGGCGGCGGAGGTGAAGGAATATATTCGCTTTATCGCTGACCGGCGTCTGATGCAGCTTGGCTTGAACCCGCTCTTTCATGTCGAGAAAAATCCGCTGCCCTGGCTTGATGAAATGCTGAACGCCGTTGAGCACGCGAATTTCTTTGAGGCGCGCTCGACCGAATATAGCAAGTCATCGACGGTGGGGGACTGGGATGATGCCTGGGGCTCGCTCGATGATCAGAGCCATGGGGTGGTGGCGGCGTTGTGAGGGCAGGGGGGGTGACAAAAATCACCCCCGCATGACCATGCGGGACGGAACAAGCTAAATGAAGGCTGAGATCATGCCACGGGAAAGCAGCCGTCCATTTTTTCAGCAAGCATCGTTACTTCGTTGACGATATGTCTAGCCAGTTGATCACTCACGCGGTAAATCTGCACAATCATATCGGTAGTGTTCCAGTTTGAAAAATCTTGCCCGTCATATCTCAAAAGCGGACTATCGATCCACCAACCTGCCTCAGGAGGCACCTGTCCGATCCGTTCCGCAATCTCTTGCCTTTGAGTCTCGTCTATGAATCCCATTCTGTTCCCATAATATTTTTTGCTTTCTTTATCTGTGTTCCAATTCACCTGCGTTGGTACCATAGCTCCAACAAAAATCTCAGCCGGGCCTGATCTATCGTTACTAATCGCGGCTCCCACCATGCTTGGCCAGTTCTTCTTTCGTAAAAGAAGAGGACAGTATTTTGCTCCGGTTGGGTTATCTATCCAATTGCCACCATTCCATTCATGCTCCAATTCCCAAGCGCCATTTTTTTTCGATATCCAAGACAACAGCCCGTCCCTGACCTCCGAAAGAAGTTTCGAGAGCACTTTCGCCTTAATCCTCACGGATTCATCTCCGATGCGCAAAGTGGCATCAAGATTATTTGCCGAGTGCATGGCAAGATCAACGATCGCCGAGCCGGTCATATTGAATTCCTCCTGGGGGGCAAGAGATTTTACAATCGCTTGGTGGAAATGCCGAACGGACCATCTTACATTATCTGCGCGACAATTTTTTTCACAGTCAGTCAACCATTCTAAGCAAGTCTCAATTCGAGGCAAACTCGGTTCTTGATCAGTCGGGAGCGTCGCAATAGTGGCGTCAGCAGCAATCCACCCGCCGAGAACAAATTTTCCATGATGGCGATCCCTTGCTTCGCGACCGTAACTATAGACTGATGGTGGTTCACCTTTCGGGCTCAAATAAAGCAGGCGATAGTCATCTTCTTCCCTTGTTA